>JALZOC010000284.1 GCA_030857365.1 Acidobacteriota bacterium | reverse complement strand
GTGCGATACGCCGCAAGACCTTCATCAGCGCGGTCCATCTGAGCCAGCGCAAGCCCGCGCAGCGTCCAGAGCCTGGGATCGCGCGGGGCCTGTACCAGCGCTTCGTCGAGGAGCTTCAGCGCGCCCGCCGGATCCCCCGAGCGCAGAAGTCGCGGAATGGCGTCACCCGCCGGTCCCTGAGCCGTGGCGGACGACCCTGCGGCAGCGAGTCCAAGGAGGCACAGAGCGGCGCCCACATACGTCCGCATCAGTCCTTCTTCCGGACCCATCCGGCGCCAAACCGCTCGACGACGCCGCGGCCCTCTTTGACGACGACAAACTGATCGGCAGCCATCCCCTTGAGAGCTTCGACACGGCCGCCCGGCCACCGGACCTCCACGTCGGCCGAGAGTGCCGTCCCGAGACCGAAGTGCAGCCGCTTATCGTCCACCGAATAGAAGCTCGCCTGGCTCAGCGTCTCCTGAACCTGACGCGTCCCTCCAACCAGCACTGTCACCCGCGCGCCGATGGGTGCCGCCGGGCCGCGCCTCCCCTCCAGTTTGACAGTGAGCCAGTGGCCCGGCGATTGGAGGTCGTTTCGAAGCAGCGACGGGCTCTCGTTGAGGTTGACGACGACGGCGTCCACGTCTCCGTCGTTGTCCAGATCGCCAAACGCGGCGCCACGGCTCGAGTGCGTGGCGGCAATCCCGGGCCCCGCTTCGTCGAGCAATTCCTCGAAACGTCCATTCCCGAGGTTCCGGAACACCACGCGCGGCGTCCGGAATGGGTACGCGCCGAGCGAGCGCTCGACTTCGGGATAGACGTTGCCGGTCACGTACAGAATGTCTGGCGGTCCATCGTGATCCAGGTCGACGAGCGCCGCGCCCCAGCCGACATAGCGCGTCTCCACGCCGAGGCCGGCTGCAACCGTCACGTCCTCGAAGGTGCCTGTGCCGTCGTTCCGATACAGCACATTCGTATCGTCGGCAAAATGGGTCTTGAACAAATCCAGGTCGCCGTCCCGATCGTAGTCGCCAACGGCGACGCCCATGCCGGCCTGTTCCACGCCGTTGTCGCTGAGGGCCGCACCCCGTAGCAGGCCCTCCTCTGAGAATGTGCCGTCGCGCCTGTTGATCAGGAGTTGGCTTGGTGTGCTGTCACCCGCGACGTAAACATCGGGCCAGCCGTCGTTGTCGAGATCCGCCGAGACGGCGGTCATGCCGTAGCTCCCGGTGGCTTCAGCAACGCCGCTCTGGCGTGTGACATCCCCGAAACGTCCGTCGCCCGTGTTTCTGAAAAGGGCGTGAGTGCCCGGCGGCATTCCCCGCGGCCCGCAGCTGACCGGCACGCCTTTCCAGCGGCACGCATCGCCGCTGCCCGCCCGCGGCGCGACCACGGGATCGAAGACGAGGTAATTCGCAACGAAGAGATCGAGGTGGCCGTCGCGGTCGTAATCGAGGAAGGTCGCTCCTGATCCCCACCGCGTCCCGGGCTGAAGGAGGCCCGCCTCCCGGGTGACATCACGGAACCTGCCGCGTCCGTCATTCTGATAAAGCGCGTTCGAGCCCCAGAACGTCACGAACAGATCGTCGTCGCCGTCGCCATCGTAGTCCGCGACCGCCACCGACGAGGACCAGCCTGTCCGTTGAAGGCCGGATCCGAGCGTCACGTCCGTGAACGTGCCATCCCGATTGTTACGATACAGCCGGTTCATTGCGTCGGCGGACGCCGACTCGAAGCGAGTACCGGACAGCATGAAGATATCCAGCCACCCGTCGGCGTCGTAGTCGATTAGGGCAACGCCGGAGCCGATCGTTTCGAGAATGTAGTCCTTGCGGTCGATCGGGCCGTACACGACAGGCGCCGTGAGACCCGCGCTCGCGGCGACGTCGACGAAGCGCGCATGGAACGGCAGCCCCGAGGGCTTCCCCCGGGGCTGCGGCTTCACACCTCGTGATGCAACCCCCTGGCCGTCGACCGCGGGCCCGGCCGCAAACACGAATGCGGCCAGAAGCCAGGCGCCCCCGACGAGCCGGGGCAGCAGACTGCCGGCGTGCCGCCGTGGCTCAACGAGCACTCTTCGCGTCACCGCGCCATACGTTAATACGAAACCCGGAAACCGAACTGCACGACGCGGGGCTGGAACGTCCCCGTCGATCGCCCGAAGGTGGCGTCGTTGAGATTGCCGTTCACGTTGGACAGGTTGACCCTGTTCAGCACGTTGAACACGTCCACGCGGAACTGCAGTCCTCCGCCGGTTCCGAGCATCGGGAACGCCGCGTTCTTGATGAAGCCGAGGTCGGCCTGCGCAAACCCCGGACCGCGATAGAGGAATCGTGGAAGATTCCCGAGGGTGCCGGCCGCCGGTCGCGGAAAGTCGGCGGCGGTGAAGAGGCCGGCGACATACTCATCGCGCGAGTGCGACCCGGTGAAGTCGCGCGAGGGACGATCGGGGTAATCGTAGTTGAATCCGTCGGCGTTGTAATCGCCGCTGTTCGGGAGGTACGCGACGAACCGGCCGTTCGCGTCCCGCGTCGCCTGGAACGCCGCGCGGTTGACGACGTTGATCGGCGGGCCGCTCTCGAAGATCCCGATGCCGGCAATCATCCAGCCGGCCAGCAACGCCCCCTTCAAGCCGCCCGATCCCGCCGAAGGCAGATGCCAGGTGCCCGCAAACGAGAAGCGATGCCGCCGGTCATGATCCGCGACGCCCCTGTACTGCTGATAGAAATTCTGGCTCGACAGCTGGAAGGGCGAATCGCGATTGATGCGCGTGCCTGCCTGGCCGTAATCCTCGACCTTTGAGAGGGTGTACGACGACTGGAAGGAAGTGCGCCTGCTCAGATTCCGGCGAACGTTGAAGATCAGGCCGTTGTACCAGACTTTGTTGCCGTTGAATTCGTAGTACATCTGCGCGAAGTTCGGGTTGAGCCGATTCAGCGTCGCATCGGTCACAAGATCCCCCGGCATCCGATTGAAATCGGTGCCGATGATGCCGTCCCACGTCCGCGAGCCGTTGTAGGTCACGCCGCCTACAAGGTTGAATGGCAGCTGGCGTTCGACGCCCATCGAATAGATCAGCGTGTTGGTCGCGTCGATGTCGCGGTCGATGCCGCCGGTGTTGACTCGCGTGCCCACGAGCCCTCCCGCGTCGGTCAATCTGTTCGACGGCAGCGTGGGCAACACGAACCCGAAAGGATACGAGTTCGACGCGCCGAGGCTGAAGATGGGCGCGGGACTCTCCCCGCGACGAAACACCGGAAACGCAAGCCCCGGAGGGTTGCCGGTAATGCGATTGGCCTCGCCGAGCGGGATCCAGTCCTTGTACAGACCGGCCCCGCCGCGAATCATCCACCTCGCCTCGTTGGACGGATCCCATGCGAATGCGCCGCGTGGGCTGAAGTTCCTGTTCAGCCGCCGGCCGTAGATGCTGTCGACCGATCGGACACTGGCGTTGGCGAACCGCTCGTCGTTGCTCGACCCGGCACCAGGGATGATGTTGGCGAAGCTGATCGTCTTGTCGCGATCCGGGGAAATGTCTCCGTAGTCGTCCCACCGGAGGCCGAGCGTCAGCGTGAGATTCGGCTTCACCTTCCAGTCGTCCTGGACGTATGCGCCGAAGGTGCTCATCACATGCCGGTAGCCGCCGGCCGCGGTCTGACCGGTCAGAGGATCGAACACGACATCGCGCTGCTCGCGTGGATCGTCGGTCACGAGCTCGAGCAGGTTGTTGAAGTCGAACGTAGGACGGCTTCGCGCCGCGCTGAACCGGGCATCGTCATCCCCGTACCAGGCCTGGACACCGAACTTCAGCAGATGGGCCCCCTTGACCCAGTTGACGACGTTCTTCCAGTTGTAGTTGTTCTGGACGAACGTGGCGGGCCCCCAGGTCGGCGAGAGCCCCGTGTTCTGGAAGCCGATATTGATGTTCGGCACGCCCATCGGGAGACCCGGATCCGTGCCGCCATTGCCTTCGACCCGCAGCCACCCGAACGCGAATTCGTTCACCAGATTCGGTGAGAGCGTGCGGCTCCAGTTGCCCTGAATGGCATCGCTGACATTCTTGTTGGACGTGTCGTAGCCTTCCCGGACGGCCACGACCTCTGCATTGAGTGTCGTGCGGAAATAGTTGCCGTACACCCGATCGCGCCCGCCGTTGAGGTAATGATCGACGCGGGTGTTCCACTGCAGCCCGTTGCGGAACGGGCTCGGCTTGAAGCGGCCCTCCACGACCATGGGAAGGTCGCACGGAATGTTGCGTGTCGCGGCGGTCCCGCACTGGTCGCCAAAGACATCACGCGCCGTCCGGAGCGCACCGGTCGTGGCGACATTCTTCATTCCGTGCTCGGTCAGCACCTTGGTGCCCAGGGAATTGGGAAAGTTCTGCCGAGCCCATCCCACGAACTCGGGGCTTTCATAGGTCCGGACCGAGTCGGCGTTCGTGAGCCGGGAGAAGAGCGGCTGGATTGACGCAAAGAAGAACGTCTGGTTCTGCGCGATCGGACCGCCCGTTGTGCCGGAGATGTCGTGCTTGTAGAACGGATCGAAGGCGGTGGTACGGAAGAAGGGGCGCGCCCAGAACGCCTGGTTCGTGAAGATGTAGCTGCCCGTGCCGCGAAGGCGGTTGGTGCCCGACTTCGTGGTGATCGCGACGTTCACCGAGCTGGCGCGGCCTTCCGCCACGCTGAACGTATTCGTCTGGATCGCCATCTCCTGGATGGCGTCCGGATTGGGCGACAGATTCGCCACCCCCTGGATGATGTTGCTCGTGGTGTTGAGCCCATCCATGATGAACTGGTTGCCCCCCGAGTTGCGGCCATTGGCACTCACGTCCACGGTTTTCTCGGTCGAGAAGTTGTCCGGGGCGTCCCCGGGGGCGCCGCCGCCGATGGCCCCCTTACCCGTCACGCCCGGCGCAA
>JALZOC010000283.1 GCA_030857365.1 Acidobacteriota bacterium | reverse complement strand
GTGGCGCTCGACGGCCACAGCGGCCCGAAGGCGATCAACGTCCAGCCGGAGTTCCTCGAATGGCTCTCCGACCCCGTCAAGAACGGCGCCGGCGCGTTGTTCGACTTCGGCTGCTACGGCGCCAACCTGGCGACCTGGCTCATGGACGACGCGCGGCCGGCTTCCGTCACAGCCGTGACCCGCCGGTTCAAGCCGGAGACCTATCCGAGGGTGGACGACGAGGCGACGATCCTCCTGGAATACCCCGGGGCGCAGGCGATCATCCAGGCGTCGTGGAACTGGCCGTACAACCGGAAGGACCTGGAAGTGTACGGTGTTGTCGGCCGGACCATTGCCACAGGCGGAAACGGCCTGCGAGTCGCGCTCGGGAAGGAGCCGGACCGCACCGTGGCTCCCGATCCGTTGCCGCCTGACGAGAAAGATTCGATCTCGCACCTGACGGCCGTCGCGCGCGGCGCGCGCAAGCCGAACGGCCTCTCCTCTCTCGAGAACAACCTGATCGTCACCGAGATCCTCGAGGCGGCACGTGAGTCGGCGCGCACGCGCCAGCGCGTGACGCTTGGCATCGAGCGGTGATGAAGCACTGAGCACGTCGCGCGTCGTCACGCGATCGACGCGTGGTGACGCGCGCTGATGCACGGCGGAGAACCGTGCGTTTGCCCGTGAGCGCCCGACGGCCTTGCGCCGACCGGGCTGCGAATGCGCTACCCGTCAGTTGTCGCGCAGGAACGCCACGATGTCGGCCACCTCCTGCGCGGCGAGCCCCAGCTGCCCGGGCGTCATCATCAGCGACTGCCGCATCCGCCGGCGCGTCGCCACGCGATCGGCCGGGATGACCTGGGTGACCCCGCCCATGCTGCGCATCATCAGCGGATCGCCATCCTTGATCAGCAGACCCTCAATGGTCAGCCCGTCCTTGGTGACGATCTCGGTGCCGTCGTACCCATGCGCGATCCCGGCATCCGGCCGGAGGATGGCGGTGGCGATCACGGCGGGGGACTTGCCGCGTCCCCACCCGTCGAGCGCCGGGCCCAGCTCGGCGCCGGTCCCTTCAATCGAGTGGCACATCACGCAGCGCGTGATGATGTTCCTCCCGCGGGCCGAATCACCGGCGAGAGCGACGACCTGGTCGACCGGGAGCTCGGGCAGGTCCGTCGCCGGCCGCGGCACGACCGCTTCCCGCAGGACGATGGACTCCGGATCGTAAATGCCTGCCGCCTTGAGCGCCGGGCGGAGGCCGTGATCCGCCCACGCGCCGGTGAGGCGGTTCAACAGCCACCACGTCGCCGGCTCGCGAAACGCGCTGTTCGGCTCCGCGAGAGCGAGCATGGCCGTCGAGGCGGCGGGGTCGTTGACGAAGGCGAGCGTATCGAGCGCCAGACGCCGCTCGGCCATCGACAGCTTCGGTGACCGCGCCCGTGCGGAGAGGTCCGGGACCGCGGCCGGCACGTGCAGCCGCCACGCAATCCGCGCGAAGGTGCCCGACCATGCCGCCGGGTCGTCGGTCACGGAGAACTCGCGCCGCAGCCGCGCGTAGAGCGCCGGCTCCTTCCCGGTGGCGCCGGTCCCCAGCGCTTCCAGATAGCTCCGATCCTGCCCATCGAAGCCGCGGGCGACGTCCACGAGGATGTCCAGTGCCGCGTCAGCGGGCCGATCGCGCATCGAGAGCGCCACCTCGCGACGAACGCCCGGGTCCGCGTCGCGGGCGAGACGCGCTGCCACCGGCATCACGTCGAGACCGGCGCGCCGCATGGCGCGGTACGCCGCGATGCGCAGGACCGGATCGGCATGGAATTCGGGCGACCCCGCCCGCTGACGGCCCTCGGGGCCAAGCTGATACAGGAGGTGAATCGCACGACCGCGCATGTACGGGCTGGGGTCGGTGAGCAACGCCCCCACGGCGTTCACGGCCTCCGCGCCGCGCGCCTTCAGCCCCTCGAACCCGATGGCGCGCACGTTGACCGCCGGCGACCGCAGCGCCGCGATCAGACCGTCGGTGGTTTTCGGGTCGAAGGCGGGGGCTTTCGACACGAACCCCTTCGGAGCGATCCGGTAAATCGCGCCAGACATCGTCTCGTCCAGATCCTGGTGCCCGCCGACCCGTGCGTCGATCCAGTCGCTGACATAGATGGCCCCGTCAGGACCAACGGCGATGTCCGACGGCCGGAAGAGCGTCTCGACGGCACCCTTCGCGGTGGAGTTGCCACCGATGAAGTCCGAACCGGCGTACTGCTGCTTCACGTTGGACGTCATGAAGATCTTCCGATCGAGGCGGAAGCCCGCCCCCTGCGGTGTCGGCTGGTAGGAAAATATCTCGTTCCGCCCTGCCTCCGCGGCGAAGAACGTCCCTTCCCACGTCGGGCCGAGCGCGCCGTTCTCGTAGAAGACATTGCCGGTCGGCGATCCGCCGCCGTACACGTCTCCCACCGGCGTCATGCCCGGATCGTCCTGGCGCCACTCGGCGACGGGAATCGACTGCCCGGGCCGGCGGTCCGCCTGCCACGTCCTCTGGCCGTCGTTGGACGAGAAGCCGAAGTTCGCATACTCCATCACCCAGCTCACGCGGCATGCCGGCGGGTCGTCGTTGTCGTTCTGGAAGACGTCTCCCAGGGAAGTGACCGACTGCTCGTAGCTGTTGCGGTAGTTGTGCCCGATGATCTCCACATTGGTTCCGTCTGGATTCATGCGCGCGGTAAAGCCTCCCACGTACACATGCCCGTCGTCGCTCGGCTTACCGGCGTAGAGCGCCGGGTCGTGCGGGAATTCGAACGGGCCCACGGGGGTCGGGCGATACGAGCCGAAGATGCGGAAGGTCTTTCCCGACTTGTCGGTGAACATCGCCCCGGTGTTGCCGGCGTTGAACACCCACTTGCCATCGGGGCCGACCGTGACCGAGTGCAGCGAATGGTCATGGTTGATCCCCTGGAAGCCTGTCAGCAGCACCTCGCGCGTATCCACCGCGGGGTCGAAGCGCAGGTTGCGGTCCACGTCGGTATACACGATGAGATCGGGCGGCTGCGCGACGACCACCTTGTTGTCGATGACCGACACACCCAGCGGTGCAATCAGCCCCGGCTCCTGCACGAAGGTATGCGTACTGTCGGCCTTGCCATCGCCGTCGGTGTCCTGCAGTACGACAATGCGATCGCCTTCCGGCTGGCGCGCATGATGGGAGCGATAGCGAACGCCTTCCGCGACCCAGATCCGTCCGTCGCGGTCGATATCGATGTTGGTCGGGTTGTGCAGCAGCGGGGATGACGCCCACAACGTGACCTCGAACCCGTCCGGCACCTGGAAGAGGTCGAGCGGAATCTGTATCGGCGCGGGACCGGAGGCCTGACCGGGGGCTCGCGCCCCTTGCGTGGAAGGGGGCGCGGGAGCCGGGCCGCCCGGCGGAGAAGACGGCGGAGCGGGAGCCGGCGTCGCCTGCATGGGAGCCGGACCGAAAGCGTGTTGGGGCACGACGAACCCCAGCACCAGCACGAACACCACCGTCAGCGGCGAGAAGGCAAGTCGACGCATATGTCTCCCATCCATGATCGGTCCGCCACCCTCAGTCCGCTGCGGCGGAGGTTTCCGCGGAACCCGTTCTGCTGTCCAACTCTACACAAATGCGGCACGGCGAAGCGAGGCATCTGCTCTACGGCGTTCCTCGGGCCTGTGGCCGGGGGTCATCGCACGAACCTGCCGACGCCCCACATGAGCACCACGTGCACGATCCAGAGCGCGACGGCCACCGGAATCTGCGCGCGGATCACCGCGTACTCGCTCTTCATGCCGAGCAGCGCGACTGGCACGAGGTTGAAGTTCGCCGCCATGGGAGTCATGAGCGTGCCGCTGGCCCCCACGCTCAGCGTCAGGATCGCGACCGCGGCGGGATCGGCCCCGAAAGGCTGGACGATGAGCGGAACGAGGACGCCGGCGGCGATGACGGGAAACGCCGCGAACGAGTTCCCCAGCACCATCGTGAGCACGGTCATGCTCAGGCAGTTGGCCACGACGAAGAGGAACAGGTGGTCGGCCGGGACGAGGCGAACGATTCCACTGGCGACGGGATCTCCCAGCCGTGCCGCCGTGAAGATGACGCCGAGCGATGCCAGCAGCTGCGGGAGGATAGTGACGGACCCCATCAGCTCGTTCAGCCGGCGCCCTTCGACCATGAGCTCCCGGGGCGAGGAGCGCGTGAGGCGAACGGCCACGGCCATCGCCAGAAGGCTCCCGTAGCCGAGCCCGACGAGCGCGCCGCGGTTCGCATCGAGCCCGACGGCCCGGAACGTGAGCGCGAAGGCGAACGTGACCAGCGGGATCGCCACGACGGGCAGAAATATCCGATTGCCTGGCGCGCTCGCATCGCGCCGGCGCGCCGCCGCCCCAGCCGTCCACGGTCCGGCGCGGACCTGCCCTGCTCCATCGAGCGCGACCATCGCGATCACGAGCAGGCCGCTGACCCAGTGCGGGAGCACGCTCCCGAGGATGAAGACCACCCCCAGAACGAACCAGAATGCCCCGGCGCCGAAGCGGCGAGGGTGCTGGCGATCCGCGGCGGTCAGGATCGCGAAGCCGATCAGGACGAGCCCTGTGATGACGTACACGGCGCCGAGGGTGAAGATCGTGCCCGCCGCGCCCGACATCAGCGCCCCCGCCGCCTTCGCTCACGACGATCCAGCAGGAGGAACTGGACGCCGCCGAGAATCACCGAACTGCAGACGATGGGCACCGACACCAGGATCATCCGCCACAGGCTCACCTCGTAACCCAGCGCTTTGAGCGCGCCGTAGACGAGCAGCATTCCGGGCTGCACCGGCGAGAGGTTCTGCCCGTAGAAGTTTCCATAGTTCTCAGCCGCCGCATCGGTCGCCTTGATCTCTTCGAGCCGGCGCTCCTCTTCCTCGGGGGAGACAGC
>JALZOC010000282.1 GCA_030857365.1 Acidobacteriota bacterium | reverse complement strand
GACCGATCCGGCCGAGTACGCGATCTGGCGCTTCCCCCAGTACTCACCGGACGGCCGGTTCGTGTACGCGCTGAGCAACCGCGGATCCGAGTTCCTGCGGTTGTGGCGGTGCGATCTCGCGACAGGCGCATGGAAGCTCATCACCGCCGAGGAGCAGGGGCTCGAGAGCTTCTCGCTTTCTCCCGACGGGCGGACGTTCGCCCTCGTGTTCGACAGCATGGCGGGCAGCCGGGTCGAACTGCGTAGCGTGCGGACGCTGGCGGTTCGGGCGACCCCCCGGATGCCGCGGGGACAGCTGGTCGATGTGCCGCAGTGGAGAACCGGGGGAACGGAGGTGGCCTTCACCTTCGGGTCACCCCGCGTCTTCGGTGATGTCTATTCTGTTCACGCGCGGACCGGTGTCGTGCATCGGTGGACGTCGAGCGAGGAGGGGACGTTCGATCCGGGCTCGCTGCCGGAGCCGGAAATCGTCCAGTGGAAGAGCTTCGATGGCCTGACGCTCTCCGGCGTCCTGTACCGCCCGCCGGGCCGGTTTACCGGGCCTCGCCCCGTGATGATCAGCATCCACGGCGGTCCGGCGGGTCCGACGGCTCGCGAACGTCCCCGTTACCAGGGGCGCAGCGCGTATTTTCTGGACAAACTCGGCGTCGCGATCCTGTACCCGAACGTGCGGGGCAGCTACGGGTACGGCAAGGCGTTTTCGAAGCTGGACGACGGTGTGAAGCGCGAAGACACGATCAGGGACATCGGCGCACTGCTCGACTGGATTGCGGCCGATCCGGCGCTCGATCGCAAACGCGTCATGGTGACAGGCGCCAGCTACGGCGGTTTCATGACGTACGCCGTCGCGCAGGCGTATGGAGACCGGCTGCGGTGCGCCTTCGCCGCCTCTGGCATTTCCGACTTCATCAGCTACTTCAAGAACACGGACACGAGCCGGGTCGAAGATCGCCGGGCGGAGTACGGCGACGAGCGCATCCCGGAGATCCGCGAGTTCCTGACGCGGATTTCGCCGGTGTCGCAGGCCGCACGGCTCCGCATCCCGCTCCTCATCGCGCACGGGCAGAAGGACAGCCGCGTACCGGTGGACCAGGCAGAAGCGATGGCGGCGGCCGCGCGCGCGAACGGCGTGCCCGTGTGGCTGACCGTCTACACCGACGAGGGGCACCTGCTGCCGACCACGCGCGCGAACAACGACTTTCTCTTCTACACGTGGATTCGGTTTGTGGAAGAGTATCTGGTGAACTAGGTCGGGATCGGGGATCGGGGATTGGGGATCGGGGATCGGGGATCGGGGATTGGAAGAAGACGCTAGTGCGTATGCCGCGCTACCCACTCGCGCAGCAGTGAGTCGACGACCGTGTAGCGCGCCACTTCCCGGGCGAGAACGTCCTCTCGGACGAGCGCCGAGAGGGAGGCCTGCACGGTCGACGCGCCACCCAGCCGGTAGCGGGCGCGGACGTCGGCCGACAACAGCTCGCGTCCGTCTTCCAGCACGGCGGCCCTGAGCGCGGCGCGCTGTGCGAGCGTGAGCCGCTGCCACGTGCCTTCGAAGATCGCCTCGTGCTCTCCAAGCAGCCGCTTGAGGGTGCCGTGCAGATCCTCGAGTCCGACGGTCTTGCTCCCTCGCACATCGTCCCAGACCTCGTGCGCCAGGCGCTGGACGTCGTACGGCAGGTTCCCGGCGAGCTCGACGATCGACGCGCCAAGACCGGGAGCGGGCCGCAGCTTCGTTGCGCGGAAGCGCGCCTCGATGAACTCCGCGAAGCGTTCCGCGGGGATCTTCTGGAGGCGCATGACGGGTCCCGCCTTGTAGAAGGGGCGCGTACGGCCCAGCATCCGCTCCATCAGGCTCGGCTCCGATCCGGAGAAGACGTATCCGACCTGGCGCTGCTGCTGCACCGCGGCCCGGAGCGCGTGCTCGACGTTGCCGCCGTCGAACGAGCCAATCGCCTGGAACTCGTCGAGCGCGACGGCCAGCTTCCGATGGCGTGCCTCCGCGATCCGCCCCGGCAGGGCGAACACCTCCTGGGCGAGCCGGGACACGTCTTTGTCGGTGCGCACCGAGGGGAAGGAGAGGGCGAGCTGGGTCCCGCCTCGCTCGTCCGGCTCGACCCGCACCTCGGGCCGGACGCCGCCGAGCATGTCCCGAAGCCACGCCCGCGCGCGGTCGAGCCCCGTTTCGACGGACAGCAGCGCCCGTGCGTACCCCTCGAGAAACGCGACGTACGAGCTGTAGCTGCTGACGGTCACGTCGACCGTGAGCGCGCCGGCCCGGGCGGCGCCGTGCAGCGCCTGCCGGACGAGTGAGGACTTGCCGTACCGCCGGGGAGAGATCAGGAAAATCTTCTGCCCCGCGAGCAGATCGGCGGTCAGCCGATCGAGCTCCACTTCGCGATCGACGAACGACGCGGGTGGAACGATCTCGCCGTATACGAACGGGTTCGCCATGCGGTGCGCGCCTCCGGGATCTCTGTCGGGCCCGCCAGCCGCCCGGCGGTGCGATTACGTTAAGTAACGTAATGACTACGCAGTTTAACGTAACGGCGGAACCGGCGCAAGCGCCGCGGGGACGGACACCCGGACGGCCCACGTGGCGGCCGTCGTCCACACGGCGCGCTCCTGCGGGATCCAGTGCGGCAGCCGTTGCCACCCGGCTCCTTCCGGGAAGCCGGAGTCGGTGACGACCACGTCGAGCTCCCGCAGCCGCGCGGCGGCTCCGGCCGGGAAGCTCGCCCGCCACACCAGGCCCTCCTGCGGCGGAGCGATGAAAGTTGCCGTCCACCGCCCGAGCCGCGGCGCCCCGGGAAAGGACGACCGCGCCGGTGTGACGCCCTCGGGCAGGACGAACGAGATCGCAAGGCCGCGGCGCCGGGGGACCGCCGTCAGCGTGAGCTCGAGCCCCGCGGGCAGCGGCACGGCTGTGACCTCCCGGACGTCCACTGGCGCCGGGCCCAGCGACGGCCCGGTGGCGCGGAAGACGAACGGGTGGGCCAGGCGCCCCCAGGGAATCCGGACGGCGGCGGGGCCGGACTGAAGCGTCCATCCCCCAGGGGCGCCCGGGGCCAGATCGAGGCCGGGCTCGGTCGCGGCGACCTCCCAGATCGCCCCGCCGGCCGCCCCGTCCTGGAGCGCCCGCACGGCGCGGCGCTGCGGCTGTTCGTAGGTGTAGGCCGGCGCGGAGTATGCGAATCCTCCCGCGACCGCGACCGACAGCAGGCAGAGCGCCGTGATGAGCGACGGGCGCGTCACGGGACGCGCCGCCATGACCGCCGCGAGGAGCGGCGGGACGACCATCAAACCGGCGGCCGCCAGCACCGCGCCGTAGACGTAGACGGGCGTCACGACGGGCAGCCGTCCGAACACTGCCGTCATGAAGCGCAGCAGCTCGAGCGTGTCCCGCAGCCACAGCGTCGCGGCCACGGCGAGCACGACCACCGACGCGGCGCCTAGCGCCGGGCGGCTGTTCGCCGGCACCAGCAGCAACAGGATGGCCGCCGCGAGCAGTGGGATGGTCCAGAGATACGCGGCACCCGGCGCCAGCCAGAGCATCGCGGTCCCGGCCGCGAGCCAGACGGGCAGGGTGATGCTCCACGTCACGAGCGGGTCACGCGGCGCCCGCGCGCGAGCCGGCAGCCATCGGCGTGCGCGGCCCACCGCCCAGGCGGCGGTGATCCCCGATGCCATCAGCAGGAGGAACAGCCGGCCAGGAAACGCGTACCAGGGGTGGTAAACCTCGCGTGCGGCTCGAAGCACCCACGTGACGCCCACCATTGCTGCCGCGCTCGACAGGAAGCCGGCAGCGGACCAAAACGCGGTCAGCATCCAGGGCCACACGCCGCCAAGTCTCACGGCCGCCGGCAGCACCTTGACGCACGCGAGCAGGCCCGCGACAAGCGCACCTCCCGACAGCAGCCATCCCGCGGCGGCCGGATAACTCAGCGCCGTGATGCCGCCGATGTCGAAGTACACGGCGTTCGACGTTGTCCGTCGGGTCACGTCGACCGAATCGAAGCCGCCGGCGACCGCCACGATGTTCTCGCCGAGGTCGCGCACCGTCCGCGGGGAGAGCCGCTCAGGGACGTCGCGCGGCGAATGGTACGAGTACCCGTCGCCGACGAGTGCGAAGTTCAGGCCCGGAAGGCCGTGCCGCCCGAGGATCGTGAAGTCCGTGTCGTTCGGAAGGCGCCGGTAGATCTCCAGGCCAAACGACCCGCCACGGGGATGCGGCGCGCGTCGTGCCCACGGCCCCACGACCCATCCGTTCAGCGGTCCCGCTTCGAACAGCATTGCCGGACCGGCGGACCCGGCGGCCTCCACGTTGATGTAGGTCTGCAGCCGGGCCGTCACTTCCCGGTCCGTCACCAGCCCGGCGGCCCCCATCAGTCCCGATTCCTCGGCGTCGGTCACGAGAACGAAGACGGACCACCTGCGCTCCTCGCGCGCCGCCAGCACCCGCGCGGCCTCGAGCGACACCGCCACGCCCAGCGCGTCGTCGGCCGCCCCCGGTGAATCGGGCGAGGAGTCGTAGTGGGAGAGGAGCCCGATCGCTTCGCTGCGGGCCCCGGGGAGCACGGCGATGATGTTCGCGACGCGGGCCGTCCGGCCCAGTTCCGGGCGGCGCGCGTCGATCTCCTGGACCCGGACCTCGTAGCCGTACAGCCGCAGCTGATCGACGATGTACGCACGCGCGCGGGCATTCGCTTCCGACCCGACCGGGCGGGATCCGATCGTGCCGGCAAGCATGGACACGTGGGCGCGGGCGTTCTGCTCCGAGAAGACACCGGCACTGCGGGCGCACCCGCCGGCGGCCAGGAGCAGCACGAACGGATACAGGCCCAGTACGATTGGATACAGCCGCATGGCCGCAGCGTAGTGCAAGGGGGTGCGATTGGCCTAGCCC
>JALZOC010000281.1 GCA_030857365.1 Acidobacteriota bacterium | reverse complement strand
ATGCAGATCAAGACAGTTGGCGTCCGGCTGCGGGCTGATGGGCGCGGGCATCGCGCAGGTCGCGGCTGCCGCCGGGTACAAGACCATCGTCCGCGAGGTGGACGAAGCGATCCTGACGAAGGGGCTCGGCGGGATCGAGAAGTTCCTCGCCGCCGGCGTGGCGAAGGGGAAGGTGACCGCCGGCGACACGGCCCGCACGCTCGCGAACCTCTCCGGCACCGCCAGCCTGGCCGAGCTGAAGGACTGCGATCTCGTGATCGAAGCGATTGTCGAAAATCTCGAGGAGAAGGCGCGCAGCTACGCCGCCCTGGACGCGGTCCTGCGCCCGGACGCGATCGTCTGCTCCAACACCTCGTCGCTGTGCATCACGGAGCTCGCCTCGAAGACGAAGCGGCCGGACCGATTTGCCGGCCTGCACTTCTTCAATCCGGTGCCACTCATGAAGCTGGTCGAGGTGATTCGCGGATTGGCGACCAGCGACGAGACGTACGAGAGCGTGTTTGCGTTCGCCGGGTCGCTCGGCAAGGAGCCGATCACCGCGCCGGACAAGCCGGGGTTCATCGTGAACCGGCTGCTCGTGCCGTACCTGCTCGACGCGGTCCGGTCGTACGAACGCGGGCTCGGGACTGTCGAGGACATCGACAAGGGGATGACGCTCGGGTGCGGCCATCCGATGGGTCCGCTCACGCTGCTCGACTTCGTCGGCCTCGACACGACGTACTACATCGCCAACATCATGTTCGAGGAGTACCGGGAGCCGTCGTACGCGCCTCCGCCACTGTTGAAGCGCATGGTGCTCGCGGGCCGGCTGGGGCGGAAGAGCGGGGAGGGGTTTTACAGGTACTGATGCGTGTGCACGTGCCACGTGGCAACGTGCAGTGTGCAACGTGCTGCTTGTTACGTGCGATGTGCTGCCGTGCTGCATGTCTGCGTGCGAGGTGCGCGTGCTGCTGTCGGCGTGCTGGAAGCTGGAAGCTGGAAGCTGGAAGCTGGGAGCTGGGAGCTGGAAGCTGGAAGCTGGAAGCTGGGAGCTGGGAGCTGGGAGCTGGAAGCTGGAAGCTGGAAGCTGGAAGCTGGAAGCTGGAAGCTGGAAGCTATGACCAACATCCGTCAACAACTCGAGGACCGCGAGCGCACCTCCCTCGCGCCGCAGGCCGCCAGGAGCGCCGATTCGCGCGGGCGGCTGCGCGACGAGCCGCCGGATCCGATTCGCCCCGCGTTCCAGCGCGACCGCGATCGCGTGATCCATTGCAAGGCGTTCCGTCGCCTCAAGCACAAGACGCAGGTCTTCTTCGCACCGACCGGCGATCACTACCGGACGCGCCTGACGCACACCCTCGAGGTGTCGCAGATCGCGCGGAGCATTGCCAAGGTCCTGCAGCTGAACGAGGACCTGACCGAAGCCATCGCGCTCGGCCACGACCTCGGGCACACGCCGTTCGGCCATGCGGGCGAACGAGTCCTGAACGACCTGATTCCCGGCGGCTTCAACCACTACGAACAAAGCCTCCGCATCGTCGACGTCCTGGAGAACGACCGCGCGGGACTGAACCTGACGTGGGAAGTCCGCGACGGCATCGCGCGGCACTCGAAGGGCAGGAGCGGGATGCCGGTGGGCGCCGCTCCCGAATATCGGGCGAGCACCATCGAGGGGCAGATCGCCAGGGTGGCCGACATCATCGCTTACGTGAATCACGACATCGACGATGCCGTGCGGGCGGGGTTGCTGCGTGAGGAGGACTTGCCGCGGGCGCACGTGAGCGTGCTGGGCGTGAGCGGCCCCGAGCGGATCGGGCGGATGGTGACCGACGTCGTCGTCCAGAGCCTCGACGGCGGCCTGTCCGAGATCCGCATGAGCGACGCCATCCTGGAAGCAACCGTCGGGCTCCGGAGCTTCCTGTTCGAGGCGGTCTACGAGAATGAGGCCGCGACCGCGGAGTTCCGGAAGGCGGGGGGAATCCTGGGCGGGCTGTGGGAGAAGGTGCGCGAAACCCCCGGCGAGTTCCTGGATGCGCGGACGATCGAGGAGGAAGGGCTGGATGCCGCCGCCCGCGACTTCCTGGCCGGGATGACCGACCGCTACACCATCAGCCTGTACGAGCACCTGTTCATCCCGAAGTCGTGGGCGTAAACTTCAGCTGCTGGCTGGAAGCTGGAAGCTGATTTATTGAGGTATAATTACGGGTTCCTGCCGGTTGTACCCGCTGGACCTAGAGTCATGCTTCTCGACCTCAGCAAGCTGCACGGCGCGCGTGAGCACGTCGACCGGACCTTCCACCCCGCGGACTTCGAGCCGCCGGATCCGGACTACCGCGTCGTCGAGCCGGTCCTTCTGTCGGTGGACGTCGAACAGAAGGGGGGCACCTCGTTTCGGGTCGCGGGGACGGTGAAGACGAACCTGCAGCTCCAGTGCGGCCGCTGCCTGGAGGATTTCCCGCTGCCGGTGGACGCGGCGTTCGATCTCCGCTACGTGCCGCAGTCAGAAGACGCGGCGGCGGAAGCCGAGCGGGAGATTACGGAAGACGACCTGACGACCGCCTTCTACAGTGAAGGCATGCTGGATCTCGTCGACCTGATGCGCGAGCAGTTTCAGTTGACGTTACCGATGAAGCCGTTGTGCGCCGAGTCGTGCCACGGCCTGTGCTCTCACTGTGGGGCGAACCTGAACCGCGGCGGCTGTGACTGCAAGCCCGTGTGGGAAGATCCGCGGCTCGCGCCGCTCAAGAGTCTGCTGCTGAATCGACAGAAGGAGAACTAGACGTGCCCAATCCCAAACGCCGGCATTCCAAGGCGCGGACCGCCAAGCGCCGCACCCACGATGCCTTGACCCCCGTCTCGTCCGGCACCTGCCCGCAGTGCCGCGAAGCCAAGGCGCCGCACCAGGTGTGCGCGCAGTGCGGCCACTACAAGGGCCGCCAGGTTCGTCCGGTCGAAGAAGCGTAGATCCGCTGCCGGCTACCAGCTGCCAGCTCCCACCTGCTGGAGGCCGGAAGCTGGAAGCTGGAAGCTCTGAATGCGCATAGCCATCGACGCGATGGGGGGCGACGAGGGTCCGCGCAGCGTCATCGACGGCGCGCTCGTCGCCGCGCGTCACCTGCAGGTGGGGCTGGTGCTCGTCGGCGCCGCGGCCGAGATCGAGCGCGAACTGGCCCGGCATCCCCGCGCGTCCGCCCTGGACGTCAGGATCATCGACACTCCAGACTTCGTCGGCATGGGAGAGAGTGCCGCGGAGGCGCTCCGGAGAAAGCCGCGCGCCTCGATTCGACTTGCGGCCGAGGCCGTGCGCGACGGCGACGCCGCGGCCCTCTTCAGCGCAGGGCATACCGGAGCGTCGGTCATGGCCGCACTCGGCGCCTTCGGACGGCTGCCGGGCGTCGATCGTCCCGCCCTCGCCACCATCATTCCCACTCTTCGGAAGCCGGCAGTGCTGCTCGATTGCGGAGCGACTGTCGAATGCCGTCCGCAGCACCTCGTGCACTTTGCGTTGATGGGAGCCGCCTACGCCCGTGTGGCGCTCGGGTGTGCCGCGCCGCGTGTGGGCTTGCTGTCGGTGGGCACGGAAGAGAGCAAAGGCAACGATCTCACGCGCGAAGCGCATCAGTTGCTGAAGGCCGCGCCCGTCGAGTTCGTTGGCAACGTGGAAGGGCGCGACGTGTATTCCGGCAAGGTGGACGTGATCGTCTGCGACGGGTTCACGGGCAACGTGACGCTGAAGATCAGCGAAGGGCTCGTCGACACCGTGGAGCAGCTGCTGCACAACGAGCTCTCGGCGACGTTCGGCACGCGCGTCGGGTATCTGCTCTCCCGCCAGGCGTTCCGGCGATTCCGCAAGCGGGTGGATGCCTCCGAGTACGGAGGCGCCCCGCTCCTGGGGATGAAGGGGCTGTGCGTGGTGGGTCATGGCCGGTCGTCCGCCAAGGCCGTCAGAAACGCCGTCGCGATGGCGGCGAGGTTCGTGAGCCAGGGGCTCGTCGGCCAGCTCGCCCGCGACGTCGCCGCCGCAACCCCCGAGGGACAGTCTCGATGATCGCCTTCGTGTTTCCCGGCCAGGGGGCGCAGAAGGTCGGCATGGGCAAGGAGCTGGCGGACGCCTACCCCCTGTGCCGTTCGGCATTCGACGAAGCGGATGCGGCCCTTGGAGAGTCGCTGAGCGGGCTGTGTTTCGACGGCCCGGAAGAACGGCTGCGCCAGACGGAGCATACCCAGCCGGCCATCCTCGCGATGAGCATCGCCGTGCACCGCCTTGTCGAATCGGAGGGTGTGCGGGCGTCGTTCGCCGCGGGACACAGCCTCGGCGAGTATTCGGCGCACGTGGCGGCCGGTACGATATCCTTTGCGGATGCCTTGCAGACCGTGCGCCGGCGTGGGCGCTACATGCAGGACGCCGTGCCCGCCGGGGAGGGGGCCATGGCCGCCATCCTGGGGCTCGACGCCGAAGGGGTGACGCGTGCGTGCGAAGAGTCGGCGCTGGAGCTCGGTCGAGTCGTGACTCCGGCGAACCTCAATGCGCCAGGCCAGGTCGTCATCGCTGGGCATGCCGATGCGGTGGCGCATGCCGGCGAGCGCTGCAAGGCGCTGGGAGCGAAGCGGGCGATCGCGCTCGCGGTGAGTGCGCCCTTCCACTGCCCGCTGATGAAGCCGGCGGAAGAGCGCCTGGCTCCGGAGTTGCGGGCGCTGGCGGCTGTCGATCCGCGGATCCCCGTCGTCGCGAATGTGGACGCGGAGCCGAAGCGCGACGCCGCAGCCGCGCTCGAGGCGCTCGTCCGGCAGGTCTCGTCGCCCGTGCGATGGGAGGACGTCGTCCGGCGGCTCATTCACGAGGGAGCGCGCACGTTCGTCGAGATCGGCCCCGGCACCGTGCTGGCTGGCCTGATCAAGAAAATCGACAGGACCGTGGAGGTTATG
>JALZOC010000280.1 GCA_030857365.1 Acidobacteriota bacterium | reverse complement strand
TCGTGCTTCGCCACCACCATCACGCCGGACGTCCCTCGATCGAGCCGGTGGACAATGCCGGGTCGGAGCTCGCCGCCGATCCCGCTCAGGTCCTTCACGTGGTGCAGCAGAGCGTTCACCAGCGTCCCGGTGCTGTGGCCCGCACCGGGGTGCACCACCATCCCCGCCGGCTTGTCGAGCACCGCCAGGTGCTCGTCCTGATAGATGATCCGGATGGGTAGCGCTTCGGCCTCGGGCGAGGCCTTCGTCGGGGGCGGCAACTCGATGGTGAACACCTGCCCCGTGCGCACGGCGGTGCTCGCGCGCAGCGCCGCCGACGGGCCGGCGACGCGCCCGTCCTTGATGAGGCGCTGGATGTGCGAGCGGGACTGCTCCGGCAGCAGCGCCGTGAGAAAATTGTCGAGCCGCACGCCGTCGTGTTCCGGCTCGACCTCCAGCTGGCGTACGGCCGGCACGGTCATCATGCGGTCCTGGCCGGACGGGCGGCGGTCTTCGGCGCACCATCCGATCGCCGTGCGAGAAGGACCAGCATCGCGATCGCCAGGGGCGCCAGGAGCAGCGAAACGAATTGGGAGGTGGAGAACATGCCGACGCCGCCGCGCACGTCGCCACGGTAGAACTCGATCGCGAAACGCGTCACCGCATACAGGAGGAGATACCCCCAGAAGGTCCGTCCTGGAAATGGGCGGCCCTTGCGCTCCGTGGCGAGCAGGACCAGCAGGATCGCGAGCTCCGCACCTGCTTCATACAGCTGGGTCGGATGCAGCGGCACGTGCAGCGGCGTTCCGGCGTTCTGTTCGGCATGGACGCTCCGAAACGTGATCGCCCACGGAACGTCCGTCGGCCGGCCGAAGCAGCAGCCGGCGAAAAAGCACCCGAGACGCCCGATCACGTGCCCCAGCGCGATCCCCGGCGCAAAGACATCGGTCACCGTCCACATCGGCATCCTGTGCCTGCGCAGGTACCACAGCGCCACCCCGACCGCGGCGATCAGCCCTCCGTAGAACACGCCACCCGAGCGCAAGAGCGTGAGCAGCTGTTCCGGGTTGCTGCCGAATGTATCGAACTCGACGATGACCAGCAGCAGCTTCGCGCCGAGGAGCGCGCTGATGATGATCCAGATCCCGAGATCCATGACGCGGTTCGGATCGAGTCCGCGCGTCCGGGCGCGGATCAGCGCGAACTGCAGTCCGAGCAGATAGGCGGCGGCGAGCAGGACGCCGTAGGTGTAGACAGGGAAGCGGCCGATCTCAAACAGAATGGGATGCATGTCGCCGTCCGAGCCCGATCATGTCGAGCACTACCAGGATCGCGCCGATCGTGATCGCCGAATCCGCGACGTTGAAGGCCCAGAAATGGGTCGTGCCCCAGTACACGTCGACGAAGTCCACGACATAGCCGAACACCGCGCGGTCGACCAGGTTGCCGAGGGCGCCGCCCAGGATGAGCGCCAGGCCGAACCGCGCCAGCCTCTCGTGGAAGCCGAGCTGCGTCGCGTAGGCCGCAATGGCGACGAGCGCCAGGGCGGCAATCCCGATCATCACCAGCGGCTTGTACGGGAACTCCACCGCGTTCAGCAGGCCGAACGCGGCTCCCGTATTCTGGACGTGTGTGAAATCGAGCAGATTGGGAATGATGACCCGGCTCTCCCCGAGCGGCAGCACCTGCCGGACCGCGACCTTCGTGATCTGATCGAGCCCGGCGACCAGCGCCATGATCCCGAGCTCCAGCGGCCGTGCGTAATGGGGCGGAGGCGGCGACACGGAGGGGCCGGCCGGGCGGACACCTCCCCCGGCTTCTCCTGGTACATGCGTCATCGTTTCATCCTGCCAGCGGGCGAGCCGCTGCCGACAGTGCGTCGGTACACCGTTCGCAGAGCCCCTCGGCTCCCGGAGCACCGGAGAGTGACCGGACGAAACGCCAGCACC
Organism: Acidobacteriota bacterium; assembly: GCA_030857365.1. Taxonomy (GTDB): domain Bacteria; phylum Acidobacteriota; class Vicinamibacteria; order Vicinamibacterales; family 2-12-FULL-66-21; genus JALZOC01. The sequence continues at coordinate 2,979 of JALZOC010000280.1, read as the reverse complement.
TCGGGCACTTCTCCCCTTCCGCGCGCGTGACTTCCACCTGAAGTCCGGCATTGTCCCCGAGCGCCGGCTGGAGCTGCACCTCCGAAACGATGAAGAGCATCGGCAGGTCGTCGCGATACTGTTCGAGGAGCGCCGCGTCGGCGCCTCCGGCGCGGATCGTGACCCTGGCGCCGAGCGCGTTGCCGATCGTCTTGGCCTGGCGCTCTGTCTCGAGCGCCCGATTCACATCGTCGCGCATCCTCATCAGCCGTTCCCAGCGCTCGTTCAGCGGCGGATTCAGCAGGGGCTCAACGTCCCGGGGAAAATCCGCAAGGTGCACCGAGGCCTCACGAGACCCCGGCAGGTGTCGCCACAGCTCATCCGCGGTGACGGGCAGTATAGGCGCAAGTAGCCGTGTCAGACCGTCCGCGATGATGTACATGGCCGTCTGCGCGGAGCGCCGTTCGGCGGACGCCGGCCCGAACGTGTACAGCCGGTCCTTGGAGACGTCCGCGTAAAAGGCGCTGACGTCAACGGTCACGAACTGGTTGATCGCCTGGAAGATGGTGGGGAAGTCGTACCCCTCGTAGGCCTTCAGCACGGTGGCTGCCGCCGTGCCGTAGCGTGCGAGGGCGAACCGGTCGACCTCCTCCATCCGCTCGAGAGGCACCAAATCGGTCGCCGGATCGAAGTCGTACAGATTGGACGCGAGATACCGGAGGGTATTGCGAATCTTGCGATACGCCTCGATCACCCGGGCGAGGATCTGCTTCCCGAGCCGTACTTCCTCCCGGTAATCCACCATCGCCACCCAGAGGCGGATGATTTCGGCGCCGCTATCCTTGATGATGTCCTGCGGCTCGATCGAATTGCCGAGCGACTTGGACATCTTGCGGCCATCCTCGGCGACGATGAAGCCGTGGGTGAGGACGGCGCGAAAGGGGGCCCGTCCGCGCGTGCCGAGCCCCACGAGCAGCGAGCTCTGGAACCAGCCGCGATGCTGGTCGCTGCCCTCGAGGTAAAGGTCCGCGGGCCACGTCAGTTCGGGGCGGAACGGCAGGACCGCTTCATGGCTGGACCCGGAGTCGAACCACACGTCGAGGATGTCCCGCTCCCGCTCGAACGTCGTCCCGCCGCAGGCAGGGCACGTCAGTCCGGCGGGGATGAACTCCTCGATCGGGCGCTCGTACCAGGCGTCGGCGCCGTAGGTGTCGAACACCCCGGCGGCCATGTCGACGAGCTCGGGTGTCAGCAGGGCCTCGCCGCACGCCGTGCAATCGACCGCCGGAATCGGCACCCCCCACGCACGCTGCCGCGAGATGCACCAGTCCGGCCGGTTCGCAATCATGTTGTGAATGCGGTCGTGACCCCAGGCTGGGAACCACGCGACGTCCCTGTTGATCGTCTCGATGGCCGCGCTACGCAGCGTCGCGGCGGCATGCCCGGACTCTCCGGAAGGCATCCCCCCGGGCGACAGCTCCTTGTCCATGGCGATGAACCACTGCGACGTCGCCAGAAAAATAACGGGGTTGTGACATCGCCAGCAGTGCGGGTACGAGTGCTCGAACGGCTGCCTGTGCCACAGCCGCCCCCGGTCTTTCAGTGCCGCTTCGATCGTCGTGTTGGCGTCGAACACCCGCTGCCCCGCGAACATCGGCACGTTCGCCAGGAAGTGCCCGCCGGGTCCGACCGGCGCATAGACCTCCAGGCCGTACTTCATGCCCGTCACGAAGTCGTCGCTGCCATGCCCGGGCGCCGTGTGCACGGCTCCGGTGCCCTGCTCCAGGGTGACGTAATCGGCGAGCACGCCCAGCGAATCACGATCGAAGAGCGGATGCCGGAAGCGGATCCGGTCGAAGCTCTCCCCCTTCATCCGGGCAACCGGTGCACCGAACGTCCGCCCGATGGTGTGCGCCACTTGCTGCGCCAGCGCCTCCGCGATGATGACCACGCGACCGTCCACGTCGTACGCCGCGTAGTCGAGCTCCGGGTGGAAGGCGATCGCCAGGTTCGAGGGAATCGTCCAGGGTGTGGTCGTCCAGATGAGCACCGAGACATCGCGGCCGGCAAGCTCAGGGATTCTCGCGAGCAGCTCAGCGGTCCCGTCGTCCGCGAGCGGGAACTCCACGTAGATTGAGGGAGAGGAGTGGTCCGCGTACTCCACCTCGGCTTCCGCGAGAGCGGTCCGGCAGTGGATGCACCAGTGCACCGGCTTCTTGCCCTTGTAGACGAGTCCCCGTTCAACGAACCGCCCCAGCGCGCGCGCGATGGCGGCCTGATACCGGAAATCCATCGTCAGGTACAGGTGGTCCCAGTCACCGAAGACGCCAAGCCGCTGGAACTCGACGCTCATCACGTCGATGAACCGCGTCGCATACTCGCGGCAGGCCCGCCGGAAATCGGCAATCGGCATGTCCCGCTTCTTCGGCCCGAGCTCACGATCGACCTTCAGCTCGATAGGCAGTCCGTGGCAGTCGTAGCCAAGAACGTATGGAGCGTCGAACCCCATCATCGTGCGGGACTTGACCACGACGTCCTTGAGGATCTTGTTCATCGCGGTGCCGAGATGGATGCGCCCGTTCGCATACGGAGGGCCGTCGTGGAGCACGAATTTCGGTTGCCCGGCCCGCTTTTCGCGGATGCATTCATACAGTCGCATCGCCTGCCACCGCGCAAGCGCCTGCGGCTCAGCCGTCTGAAGGTTCGCCTTCATGGGGAAGTCGGTGCGCGGCAGATTCAGCGTGTCTTTCCACTCGGCCATGGGGAAGCTCTCAGTTTAGTGTATTGGGCCGGAACCCGGAACCCGGAACCCGGAACCCGGACCGTACAAGAAAAAAGGCCGGCCCCCCGAGGAGAGCCGGCCTGCGTCTGAGTCGATCGTGCGGTCTAGCGACGCCGCCCCGCGGCACCGCGCGTGATCTCTACGCGGAACTCACCCTGGTTGTCATCGAACCCGTCATCGTTGACGCCCAGAAAGAGCTGGCCGGCCGCCGGCATCGT
>JALZOC010000279.1:2433-4920 GCA_030857365.1 Acidobacteriota bacterium | reverse complement strand
CGAGAACGGAGGCGGGGAAGCTCCCTGACCTCCGCTACCATCAGGCATGCAGGATTTCGAAAAGCTCGGCCTCTTCTACCTGGGCCGTGAGTACGATCTGGCCGGGGCCCGCCCACTCGACACCCCGGTGCTGTACGAGTCGCGCGACCTGGTGACGCACGCGGTGTGCGTCGGAATGACAGGCAGCGGGAAGACGGGGCTCTGTCTCTCGCTCATCGAGGAAGCCGCGATTGACGGGGTTCCGGTGATTGCCATCGACCCCAAGGGAGACCTGGGCAACCTGCTCCTGACGTTCCCGGGTCTCTCGCCGTCCGAATTCAGGCCGTGGATCGACGAGGACGAGGCGCGGCGAGCCGGCCTCTCGGCCGACGCGTTCGCCGCGCAGCAGGCGGAGGCGTGGAGCAAGGGGCTGGCCGAGTCGGGGCAGGACGGCGCCCGCATCGAGCGGCTGCGATCGGCCGCCGAGTTCGCCATCTACACGCCCGGGAGCAGCGCCGGCCTCCCCGTGTCGGTCCTGAGCTCCCTTGCCGCGCCGCCCGCCGGCATCCGGGAGGACTCCGAACTGCTCGCCGAGCGCGCATTGCACACGGCGACGAGCCTGCTGTCGCTTGCCGGCGCCGATCCGCAGCCGCGAGGCCGCGAACACACGCTCCTGGTGATGGTGCTGACGAAGGCGTGGGAGGCCGGCCGCGATCTCGATCTCGCGGCGCTCGTCCACGAGGTGCAGACGCCTCCTTTCGACACGGTCGGCGTCGTCGATCTCGACTCGTTCTTTCCGCAGCGCGACCGCTTCGACCTCGCGATGCGCTTCAACGGCGTGCTTGCCGCGCCAGGGGCGGAACAGTGGTTCGAGGGAGAGCCACTCGATCCGGCACACCTGCTCTACACGGCTGACGGGCGCCCGCGCGTCGTGGTGTTCTCCATCGCGCATCTCGGCGACGCGGAACGCATGTTCTTCGTCTCGCTCCTCCTCACGCAGATGCTCGCCTGGATGCGCAGTCTGACGGGCACCGCGAGCCTGCGGGCCATCCTGTACATGGACGAGATCGCCGGGTTTCTTCCACCCGTGGCCAACCCGCCATCGAAGCCGCCGCTGCTGACGCTGCTCAAGCAGGGGCGCTCGGTCGGTCTTGGCGTGGTGCTCGCGACGCAGAACCCGGTCGATCTGGATTACAAGGGCCTGTCGAACATCGGCACCTGGTTTCTGGGGCGGCTGCAGACCGAGCGGGACAAGGCGCGCGTCCTGGACGGTCTGGAAGGGGCGGCCGCCGGCAGTCTCGACCGCGGGGACGCCGATCGGCTGCTGTCCGCCCTCGGCAAACGCATTTTTCTCCTCCACAACGTGCACGAGCAGACGCCTCGTGTGTTCCGGACGAGATGGGCGCTGTCGTACCTGCGCGGGCCGCTCTCGCGCGACCAGATCCGGATTCTGATGAGTGGGCGCAGGAGGGGGCCCGAGCTGGCGCCGGCCGCCGCGCCCGCGCGCCCAGCGGGGAGCCCTCCTCGCGTCGAAGGCGGGCAGGCGGGTGGTCAGCCGCCGGTACTGCCTCCGGGCATTCAGCAGGTGTTCATTCCGCGCGCCTACGCGGTTTCCGCCACGCTGCTTTCGCCGGTGATTCTCGGCGCCGCGCGGATTGCGTTCTCCGACGCGAGACTCGGCATCGACGTCTCCCGCGAGGTCGTCTACGCCGCGCCGGTCACCGACGGGGCGGTGCCGGTCGACTGGCCGGGGGCCGTCGCGCTCGACGTAGCGCTGACGGCCCTGCGCCGTACCCCCGAGCCCGGGGCGTCGTTCCAGCCCCTTCCGGCGGCCGCCGCGCAGCCGAAGAACTACGCGTCGTGGCAGAAGCTGTTCAGCCGATGGCTCGCGCAGGAAGAAAAGCTGGAGCTGCTGCGCCACAGAGAATTGAAACTGACCTCGCGCCCCGACGAAACGGAGCGCGATTTCAGAATCCGCGTGCAGGAGGCCGCCCGGTCCGCGAGGGACGAGGCTGTCGAGGCGGTGCGCCAGAAATACGCCGCCCGGCAGTCCGCGCTGTCGGAACAGCTGCGGCGCGCGGAAGCGGCCGTCGGCCGCGAAGCGGAACAGGCGTCCCAGCAGAAGCTGCAGACAGCCGTCTCGTTCGGGGCCACGCTGTTCGGCGCGCTGCTCGGGCGCAAGCTGGCCTCGACCTCGACGCTTGGCCGAGCGACGACGGCGGTGCGGGGTGTCGGGCGGAGCATGAAGGAGTCATCCGACGTCCAGCGCGCATCGGAGAGCGCCGGCGCCGTTCGCGCACGGCAGGAGCAGCTCGCCACTCAGCTGCAGGAGGAAGCCAGGATCATCGCGGCGCGGTTCGACGGCCCCGCGGACCTCGAGCGGGTCACGCTGCTGCCCAAACGCGGGCAGGTGGTCGTGCAGTTACTGGCGCTCGGCTGGGATCCGGACTAGTTGCTCGCCGGGCGCATGCCCGGCGGGCGAGCGAAGTTCCCGATCGGTGTACCCGC
>JALZOC010000279.1:0-2423 GCA_030857365.1 Acidobacteriota bacterium | reverse complement strand
GTACCTGCGACTCCCCCGGACCGGCGTAATTGCGTCCGCGCGCGCCGGGCAGCAGGACGAGCCCGACCATGTAGAGCACCAGCGTGAAGAAGCCGACGTACGCCGTTCCGGCGGCGTGCGGCTGGTATTCGATCGACCCCAGGCTGACACCCTGGAGCAGCGTGGTCATCAGCTGTTTCAGCAGCCCGCCGTCCGGCGCGTACATGCTCTCGAGGACGACGAACCGCAGGACGAACGCCGCGGCGAAGAGGACCGTCAGGCTCCGCAGCAGGCTTGCCCGGTCGCGTACGCCGGCCAGCGCTGTCATGAGCTGGAGGAAGAAGTAGAGGCTGAAGAGCACGGACAGGAGGCCGCGCTCCGGCGTGAGGAGGTTGAAGATCTGCGCGGAGGCCGCGAAGAGCGTGACGAGCACCACCAGTCCAGAGACATTCTCGATCCCGGTGCGCTCCGCGTGCATCAGCCGCTCGGGCGCCAGCGCGCCCGCCCGCGCGAGCGTCCCCAGCAACGCCATGGCGAGCATCAACGCCACCACGCTCGGGGGCACCAGGCGCACGCTCTCCGCGATGCGCAGGCCGCCGAGCAGGGCGGCGGTGAGGAAGACGGACGGAAGAACGAGCGCCTCGCGGATCGGACTCATTTGCGCGGGCTGAACACTCGCATGGGATTGAGGTCTGATGCATCGTGCGTCAGACCGCGCTGGAGCTCGGCTCGAAGTTCATCAGCGCTCTTCATCCCGAGATCCGGATCGTCGACAACGAGGCGATGCCCAGGGGCGAGCGCAATCGCGCGGTCCACGGCCTCGAGCCCCTGCTTGAACAGCGCGTCGTCGTTGAACACGCGGCCCCACCCCTCCCGGTAGTAGCTGTAAGCGATGTAGAACTGCGTCCGGGCGTCACGGCCGGCCGGATCGGCCCGGGCCAACGCCGCCCGCGCTTCGGGGAAGGCATCGCGTCGGAAGAACGCGAGTCCGTCGGCGATCGCCTGTGCGTCCACACGATAGAGACCCGCGCCGGAGGCGAGTCCCCCGGTGACCTGCGCAACGGTCTGAGGCTGGGAGGCATACAGCCAGGCGATGAGCCCGCCGTAAGCCAGCGCGACCACGAGCCCGATGATGCGGAGCGTCACAGCGGCCAGTATACGTGCCGCGGAACGCCCCGCGACAGGCGAGATGGCGGTGCGCCTGCGGAGCGCGGGGCCCGCCGCGGCGCCTGAGTTCCGAGGCCAGCGGGCGCTTGCGTCGCCGGCGTTCTACCGGCGGCGGCGGGAGAGACCAGCCGCGATCGCGGCACCGGTAAGGCCGGCCGCTGCGCCGATCAGTCCTCCGCGCCAGTTAGGAGCGCCACGCCCCTGGCGTGCGGCCGGCGCGTGCGGGGTGGCGGGGTCCTCGGTCGGGTAACGGAGCATCCCGTCCGCCGGATCCGGTCCGGCACCGGCTCCGCCGGCATCCACCTGGTCGCTGCGCGTCGCCTGTGTCGCCACGGACGCGGCGCCGCCGTGTCCATCCACCTGGGCGAGCGGCCTGCCGAACGTCGCTACCTGGATGGTCGGGTCTGCGTAGCTGCCCCCCTCGCCGCCCACCTCTGCGGTGACAGGCAGTGCAACGTTCGCGCGATCGTCGGTGCCGGTATCGGGGTTTCCGTGTGCTTCGTCGCGGTCATGGTGTCGCATGCCGGCGACGGAGCAAGGCGCGGGCCAGGGAGGCTCGGGCTGCGTGTGTTATCGTGACCCTTCATGCTTCGGGGCAGGGCTGTTGCGATAGGAACGTGTTGCGTGGCGCTGGCTGTCGGCGGGTGTTCTCCGAAGCGGATGGGTATCAGCCGGATGGCGGCGGCGTTGTCTTCCACGGCGACCGCGTTTTCGCGCGACAACGATCCCGAGTTCGTCCGGCTGGCGGCGCCGTCGACCCTGAAGATGGTCGAGATGCTGCTGGACGAGGAGCCGTCCCATCCGGGGTTGCTGATGACGGCCTGCAGCGGGTTCACTCAGTACGCGTACGGCTTCCTGCACGTGGAGGCCGAAATGTCGGAACCGCCGGCTGGAGCGCCCGCCCGGGAGCTGCGGGCGCGGGGAGCCGCGATGTACGCCCGGGCCCGGGAGTATTGCGGCCGGGCGCTCGATCTGCGCCACCCGCGCGCGCGGGCAACCCTCCTGGCCGATCCCAAACCTCTCCTGGCCGCGGCGGAGCGCGCCGACGTGCCGGCCCTCTACTGGTCGGCCGTCGCGTGGGGAGGCGAGCTGGCGCTCTCGGACAACCAGCTGACGCGCCTTGGAGAGCTCGCGGCGATTCGCGGGTTGCTCACGCGTGCGAAGGAGCTGGACGAGGCATGGGAGGCGGGCGCCATTCACGAAGCGCTGATCGCGCTGGACAGTCTGCCCCTGCTTCTCGGCGGCAGTCCGGCCCGCGCCCGCGCGCACTTCGAGCG
>JALZOC010000278.1 GCA_030857365.1 Acidobacteriota bacterium | reverse complement strand
GTCTCGGCCCGTCCTCAGCCCCGCCCACGAGGAGCGCGATCGCGAACGTAACGGCGGACCCCAGGCGCATCGCACGATTCTAGCGGGAGAGCCGCTCAGGCGGCGTCCGACCTCCATCGCCTGACCGTCGCGGCAAGCACCGCGCCAGCCGCGATGTACGGCAGCGCGCGCGTGACTTTCGAGAGCTTCACATTGGTGTACAGGCTGGACTTCATGACGTGCCCCGGATACGGTCCCGCGGCGTGCCCGCCTCCCTTCGGCTCGTACAGGCTGTCCTGTGAGATCACGGTCCCCGTGCTGTCCTTCTGCTGCTCGAACATCGTCCGTTCCATGTACTTGTCCATCATTCGAGGCGCCACCTTGCCCATGACGGACATGACCCGGCCGCCGCCGCCGACTGTGATCTCGCGCACCCGCCGTTCCGCACACCGCAGGATGGCCTCGGCCACCACCTCCGGGGCATACACGGGCGGCGGGAGCGACGGTGCGCGCTCCATGTAGTTGCGCGCGTGCTCCACGAAGGGCGTGTTGATCGCGGCGGGCTTGACGAGCGTGACGACGATCGGCAGCCGATCGTGCTCGAGCTCCATGCGCAACGCCTCCGTGTAGCCGAGGACCGCGTGCTTGGACGCTGAATAGATGCCCTGCAGCGGGATGGCGCGATCGGAGACGATGCTGCCGATGTTGATGATGGTGCCGCCGGTGTGGCGGAGGTGGCGGACAGCTGTGCGGCAGCCGTTGACGACCCCCCAGAAGTTCGTGTCGAACAGCCGCTTCTTGTCCTCGAGCGGCACCTCGGTCAGCTTGCCGTAGATGGAGACCCCGGCATCGTTCACCCACGTATCGAAGCCGCCGAACTCCTGCACCGCGACGTCAGCGACGCGGTCCACCTCAGCCGGCTGGGCGACGTCGGCGGCCGCGTACGTGGCGCTCCCGCCGCGGCTCCTGATCTCCTCCACTGCCCGCCTGAGGTCCTGCTCGTTGCGAGACGTCAGGACGACGCGTGCGCCGCGTGCGGCGGCCAGCCGGGCGGTCGCGAGACCGATGCCGCTCGAGGCGCCGGTAATCACGATGGTCTGTTCGCGGAGTCTCTTCGGCTTCCATCCGCGGCTCATCAGCCTCATGGTCCCCTCGCAGTCAAAAGATAAAAGATGCGTAGGTCGGTCTCCGTTCGGGCCGGACGTGCAACCACCGGGCCACGTCGCCGGGGGGCGCCCGTATCGGCGCCCGCGGCCTGCGACCGGTATACTTTGCGTTTCGACCCACGTCGCACTTGCACGCGCGGCAAGAACCGCGCGAACGGGAACCCTATGAAGCTTTCGACGTACTTCCTCGCGGCCGCCGTACTCTGCGCCGGCACTCGCCTCGCCTCAGCGCAGACAAAGCCGGTGGAGGGCACGGATAAGCTGCCCGTCATCTCGGACCGGACGAAGGGCATGCAGAAGCTGGATGGTCTGATCCCGCTCTACTGGCAGGCCTCGAACGGCACCCTGTTCATGGAGGTCAGCCGGTTCAAGCATGAGCTGCTGTATCAGGTATCGTTAGCGGCCGGCCTCGGGTCGAATCCGGTCGGGCTCGACCGCGGCCAGCTCGGCACTTCGGCCGTCATCTACTTCGATCGCGTCGGTCGGAAGGTGCTGATGACGGAGCCGAACTATCGTTATCGGGCGGTGACGGCGGACGCGGCCGAACGGCGTGCCGTGGACGAGTCGTTTGCGCGTTCCATCCTCTGGGGTTTCAAGGTCGAAGCCGAAGACGCGGGACGCGTGCTCGTTGACGCCACCGCGTTCTTCATGCGGGACGCTCACGGCGTGGCAGAGCGGCTTCGCCGGACGGACCAGGGCAGGTACCGTCTGGACGAGACGCGCAGCGCCCTGTACATGGACCGGACAAAAGGATTTCCGACCAACACCGAGGTGGAGGCAACGCTGACCTTCACGACCGACGAAGAGCCCGGCAGGTTCGTCCGGCAGACGACGCCGAACCCGGGGGCCGTGACGCTTCGCGCGCACCATTCGTTCGTGGAGCTGCCCGACGCGAACTACAGGCCGCGCAGGCTCGATCCGCGCGCGCCGTCATTCGGCATCGAGTTCTACGATTACGCCTCCCCCATCAGCGAGCCGATTGAAAAGCGATGGATCTCGAGGCACCGGCTGGAGAAAAAGGATCCCGCCGCCGCGGTATCCGATCCGGTTGCGCCCCTGGTGTACTACGTCGACAACGGTGCGCCTGAACCCATCCGCGCCGCGCTCATCGACGGCGCCTCATGGTGGAATCAGGCATTCGAAGCCGCGGGATTCCGGAACGCGTTCCAGGTGAAGGTGCTGCCACCCGAAGCGGACCCGATGGACGCGCGTTACAACATGATCAACTGGGTTCATCGCGCCACCCGCGGCTGGTCCTACGGGGGCGGCATCGTCGATCCCCGCACGGGAGAGATCATCAAGGGGAACGTGACGCTCGGATCGCTCCGCGTCCGCCAGGATTACCTGCTCGGCCTCGGGCTCATGCCGGCCTACGCTTCCGGCGGGGGTGAAGCGGGAGCGTGCCTGCTGGGAATGACGGCAGACGACGAGTACCTGGCGCAGCTCGATCCAGGCGCCGACATCACCGCCATGGCGCTCGCGCGAATCCGGCAGCTCGCCGCACACGAGGTCGGGCACACGCTTGGGTTCGCCCATAACTTCGCGGCGAGCACCTACGGACGTGGTTCCGTGATGGATTACCCCGCCCCGTGGGTGGACATCCGGGACGGCAGGCTCGACCTGTCGAATGCCTATGCGACGGGCATCGGAGAGTTCGACAGGTTCGCGGCGCAGTTCGCCTATTCCCAGTTTCCCGGCGGAAGCGACGAAGCGCAACGGCTCGAGGCGATCCTCGAGGCAGGCGTCGCCCGGGGCATGCTCTACGTGACCGATGCCGATGCGCGCCCTGCCGGCGCGGCACATCCGCTGGCGAGCCTCTGGGACAACGGCAGCGACCCGATCGCCACCCTGAAGCACGAGATGGACGTCCGGCGCATCGGGCTTTCGACATTCGGGCTGCGCAACATCGCGATCGGCACACCTCTGTCTGAGCTGGAGCGCCAGCTCCTGCCGCTCTATCTGCACCACCGCTATCAACTCCAGGCGGCGGTCAAATCGCTCGGTGGCGTGTTCTTCACGTATAGCGTGCGGACGACCGGCGGGCCGCATCCGTCGAAAGTCGCCGAGGTCGTCGCGCCAGAGCAGCAGCGCGCGGCACTTGCCGGGGTGCTGGCGGCGCTGTCGGTCGATGAGCTGCGCATCCCGGAGCGGATTCTCGACCTCATTCCGCCGACGGCGTTCGGTTACGGCGGCGGCACGGCGGAACCTTTTGCCCGACGGACCGATCCGACATTCGACCCGATCGGCGCCGCGACGATTGCGGCGGATCTCGCCATCACCGCCCTGCTGCAGCCCGCGCGCGCCGCACGGCTGGTGCAGCACGCCGCACGCGACGCACGAAGCCCTGATTTCTCCGAAGTCGTCCGAGAGATCGTCCGGGCAACCTGGAGGGTGCGGCCGCCGGCCGACGGCTACGGACGCGCGATCCTCCGGGAAGTACAGAGTCTCGCGGCGACCCGGCTGATGGACCTGGCGGCAAACGCGGAGGCATCGCCGCAGGTCCGGTCGACCGCCACCGCCGGGCTCCGCGCGATCGTCGCGGCCACGCGACCCGCGGCGTCGTCCCACGCGTCCGGCGCGCGCGAGGACATCGAGCGGTTCCTCCAGCGTCCCGAAGCGCCGCAGAGACGCACCCCGCCGCTCCCGACACCCGCCGGAGAGCCGATCGGCGGGCAGATTCGATGAGGACCGCGGACGATGGACGCAGCCTGGTGACGCTCGAGGACATCAGGGCAGCCGCGCGGCGGCTGGCGGGCGTCACGCGGGTCACGCCGCTGGTCGACGTATCCGCCGCCGCCGGCCGCCCGCTCTTCCTCAAGTGCGAGCACCTGCAGCGGGGAGGCGCCTTCAAATTTCGTGGCGCCTACAACATGGTCGCCCAGCTCACCTCCGACGAGCGGCGGCGCGGCGTGATTACGTTTTCCTCGGGGAATCATGGCCAGGCCCTCGCGCTTGCGGCCCGTCAGCTCGGCGCACCAGCGGTCGTCGTGATGCCGACGACGGCGCCGCAAATCAAGGTGGACGGCACCCGCGCGGCCGGTGCCGAGGTGATTTTCGCCGGGACCACCTCGGTCCACAGGCGCGACCGGGCCGAGGCCGAGGCGGCACAGCGCGGCCTCACCATGGTTCCGCCGTTCGATCACCCCTGGATCATCGCCGGTCAGGGCACCGCGGGGCTGGAGATCCTCGCCCGGCAGCCGGACGTCACGGCGGTGCTCGTGCCCATTGGGGGGGGCGGACTTGCCGCGGGTGTTGCGGCGGCGTTGAAGCTGTCGAAGCCTGAAATTCGAGTCATCGGCGTCGAGCCGGCAGGCGCCGCGGCGATGAAGGCCTCGATCGACGCGGGCCGTCCCGTCACGCTGGACCGCACCGAGAGCATCGCGGACGGCTTGATGCCCGTCCGCCCCGGGGATCTCACCTTCGCCCACGCGCAGCGCTTCGTGGACGAGATCGTGACGGTCGAAGACCGGCAGATCGTCGAAGCGGTGCTCTGGCTCGTCGACCGCGCGAACGTGATGGCAGAGCCTTCCGGGGCGGCGACAGTCGCGGCGGCGCTTGCGGGAGTCGCCGGCGATGGGCCGATCGTCGCCATCGTGAGCGGCGGAAACATGAGCACCGGAACGCTCGAAGAGCTCAGACGCCAGCTGAGCGCTGAGAGCTGAGAGCCGCCTACGGCGCGACGGCCGTCCCCATCAGAACCTGCCCCGCCCGTGCGCCTGTCTGCTGCCCGTTCCTGACGGCGACCACGCCGTTGACGATCACGTACGGAACCCCTGTCGGG
>JALZOC010000277.1 GCA_030857365.1 Acidobacteriota bacterium | reverse complement strand
GCCGGGGGCTGCGTCAACGGCGGTTCGGCTGCCGGCTGGGGCGTGGGCTGCGTCGGCGGCTCCGGAGTGGGCTCTGCCGGGAGGCGCCGCGATGGCGGTTCCGGTGTGGGCTGATCCGCGGGCGGCGGCGGGGTCGCTCTGGGGGGTGTCGTCGAGGGCGACTGCGCGAGGCCGACTGCCGGCAGCCCAAGGACCGCCGCTGTCGCCAGGGTCGTCGTCCATCGGGATATTGAACGTTTCATCAGGTCCTCCTGAGGCACCGCGTGGATGAAAACGAAGCACTCCGCTGGCGCTTCGTCAGAACTGTCTACGCGAAAATCAGCAATGGAAGTGCCACGCGGAGCTCGGCCGGAGTTGGTTGAAGAAACTGCCGGACGCTACCTGGGGCGTCCGCCGAGGGTGCCACCGCGGCGTGAAGGGATTACTCTCGCGCGCGGCAAATCGAACTAATAGTCGGGGTCCGTCGGGGAGCGCCCGCCCGACGCGTCTCGCGGCCGGCTTGACAGTAATTCCCTTTGGGGTTAGCGGACGTGGTATGATGACGGTTCTGCTTTCTGAGCCTGTCGTCGACCCGACCTCAACCGGGTAAAACTGATCCAGACCTCACCAAAGCTGCGTTACCCGGGTAAGGGTTGGGCCTGCCGAAACTGCGGCGGCCAAGCCACATGTTAAATGGCGCGGATGCTCCGCGCTCGGCGGCGAACCGACATACTCGCACTAGGAGATTCTCAGATGGCACCGATGAACGGCACGATCAAGCGGCTGGTGAGCGAAAAGGGCTTCGGCTTTGTGGCAGCCGGCGACGGCAACGAGTACTTCTTCCACCAGTCAGCCTGCAATGGCTGCCAGTTCGACAGCCTGCGCGAAGGGCAGGCGGTCACGTTCGAAAAAGGCCAGGGCCCCAAGGGTCCCCGCGCCGAGAACGTTCGACTGGCGTAGCGTCGTGTAGCTCCCACCGGTTCTCGCCTGGTCGCAGGCAGCCGGCCGGAAGCACAGCGTCAGGGCAGCGGCTCACCCCGCTGCCCTTTTTTTGTGTGCCGGACCCACTCCAGGACCACTGGAATGAGCGACACCGCGACGATCCCGAGCACCACCAGGCTGAAGTTCTCCTTCACGATTGGCACGTTCCCGAACACGACGCCCGCTCCCACGCATCCCAGGACCCACAACAGCGCACCCGCGACGTTGTAGAACGCGAACGTCTGATAGCGCATCGCGCCGGCGCCGGCGACGAACGGCACGAACGTCCTGATGATCGGCACGAACCGCGCGAGGACGACTGCCTTGCCTCCGTGATGTTCGAAGAAGGCGTGCGCCCGCTCCAGATGCTCGCGATTGAGCGCCCGCTGCACGAACCCGCTGCGCGCATCCCGCCTGAAGACCCGCGGTCCGAGGTAGCGGCCGGTGCTGTAGTTCACCGCGTCGCCGGCAATGGCCGCCACCAGCAGGAGTACCACCACCAGCCGGACGTCCAGCGCTCCGGTCGCCGCGAGGGCGCCTGCCGCGAACAGCAGCGAATCGCCCGGCAGGAACGGCGTGACGACCAGGCCGGTTTCGGCGAACACGATCGCGAACAGCAGGCCGTAGACGAGCACGCCGTACTGCGCGACGAAGGCGGCCAGGTGGACGTCGAAATGCAGAAAGAGATCGATCAGCGTGCGGATGAATTCCATAAGGCAGGCGCCGGCTCAATGGGTCGCGTCGCCGGCGAGCGCCTTCACGACCTCGCCCAGCACGGCCTTCGCGTCCCCGAACAGCATCAGGGTGTTGTCGGCCGAGTACAACTCGTTTTCGATCCCGGCGAAGCCGGGGTTCATCGACCGCTTGTTGGCGATGACGAACCGGGCGCGGTCGGCGTCGATGATTGGCATGCCGTAAATAGGACTTCCCGTGTCGTGACGCGCCGCGGGGTTCACGACGTCGTTGGCCCCGACGACCAGCACGACATCGGTTTGCGGCAGGTCGCGGTTGATCTCGTCCATTTCGATGAGCGCGTCGTACGGGACCTCGGCTTCCGCGAGCAGGACGTTCATGTGCCCGGGCATCCGCCCCGCCACCGGGTGGATCGCAAACTTCACGTCGATCCCCCGCTTCGTGAGCTGGTCGTAGATTTCACGCACCCGGTGCTGCGCCTGGGCGACCGCCATGCCGTAGCCGGGGACGATGACCACGCGTGCCGCGTTCTCGAGGAGGTCCGCCGCGTCGCGCGGCGTGCCGCTCTTGACGCTCTTCGCCTCGGCTCCGGGCGCTCCCGTCTGCACCTGCCCGAACGCGCCGAAGAGCACGTTGGTGAACGATCGGTTCATCGCGCGGCACATGATGATCGAGAGGATGAGACCGGACGATCCGTCGAGCGCGCCGGCCGTGATGAGCACCTTGTTCTCCAGCGCGAAGCCCATCGCCACGGCGGCAAGCCCGGCGTACGCGTTCAGGAGCGAAATGACGGTGGGCATGTCGGCCCCTCCGATCGGCATGATCATCAGCACGCCGAACGCGAGCGAGAGCACGATGATGAGGGGAAAGAGCTGCCACATCTCCGGACGGAACAGGAGCAGCAGCGCCGCCCCGGCCGCCAGCGCCAGCAGCCCCAGGTTGACGACGTTCTGTCCCCGGTACGTCATGGGCCGCGTCGGGATGATCTCCTGCAGCTTGCCGGCGGCCATGAGGCTGCCGGTGAACGTCAGGTACCCGAGAATGACTTCGATGCCGATCGCCCCCATCCGGAACGTCGTCAGCTCTCCGTCGTGCAGCCAGAGGAAGTACTTGGCCGTGCCGACCAGGCCGGCGGCCAGCCCGCCGAACGCGTGCGACAGCGCCGTCCGCTGCGGCACCGCGGTGAGCGGTACCCTCGACAGCGGGACGCCGATCATGGTCCCGACGACGATGGCGACGACAATCCACGTGTAGTTGACGATGTCCGGGTAGAGCAGCGTGCCGATCATCGCCAGGGCCATCCCCCCGACGCCGGCGAGCACACCGCGCCGCGCGGTCTTTGGATCGCTCAGCCAGCGGAGCGACAGGATGAAGAGGGCGGCGGCCGCGAGATAGCTCGCCTGGGTCAGATGTTCCGCGAGGCTCATGACCGGGGCTTCCGCTCGCGAAACATCCTGAGCATCCGGTCAGTGATGAGGAAGCCGCTGACGATGTTGGTGACCGAGGCGGCGACGGCGACGGTCCCCAGGATCAGGCTGAAGGTGCTCTTCTGCTCACCAGCGATGATGATGGAGCCGACGACCGCGATTGCCGAGATCGCGTTGGTGAGCGACATGAGCGGCGTGTGGAGCAGGCGCGAGACGTTCTGGATGACCTGGAAGCCGACGAAGGTGGCCAGCAGGAACACGAACGCCATCGACCACAGGTCAAGGACAGGCACGGCACGATCCTCCTACAGATTCGCGCGAGTGTACTGTCCTGACCTCCAGCCGCGCAAGCGCTCACGGCGGCGGTCTTCGAGCACGGGAGAGTTTTTCCGGCCGGGCGCGCTACTGCACGTTCAGGCTGGAGCGGACATCCTTGAGCCCGTCGACGCGGCGCGCGGCGGCCACCGCGGCGTCGATCTCCGCCTGGTTATGGACGCTGCCAGACAGGATGGCCACGCCGTCGACCACCTCGGTCGTGACTTCGTTCGGGTGCACGCCGGGGGCGTTGCGCAGGGCGGTCTCGATGCGCGTCTTGAGCGTCGGATCGTCCGCCGAGGCCATCCCGGGCGATCGTGACGCCGCACACCCGGCCATTGCGAACATCAGCGCGGACGCGGTCATGAGGCCGGTCCAGGGAACACGATTAGCTGCCATGGCGCCATGGTGAGCGATCGCAGCCGGAGCGTCAAGCGGTATGCGCCGCCCCCTGTGGGGTCGGAGCCCGGTCGTCGGGTGACGCTCCTTGGTCCCTGGTCAGCGCCGGGCGGTCGGGATCATGGGGAACGGGTGGACCGCGTGGGTGCCGTCACCCGCGAAGAGCCGGGCGATGCGGCGGCCGAGGGGCGCCCGTCCGGGCGTGCTGGCCAGCGCCGGAGCAGGAGAACGGGCGACCGTCCCGCGCCGCATGCCGGAGGACTGGCGCCGCGGCACCGGCTGCAGGGCCGGCGTCGAGACGGGCGCGGTGACATCGGTCGTCGCGATTTGCACGCGAACGGCCGCCGGGGCGGAGGCGATCAGCCCGACCTGCGGCGATGTGGCGGGTGCGGGAGGCGCGTCGCGGATCAGGAGGACCGGCGCCGCGAAGAAGATGGTGGACATCACGCCGGCCGCCGCAAGCTCCAGCAGCTCCCGTTTCTGCCGTCGCGACAGGTGGACAATCTCTCCGCCGTCAGCTTTCGACTGCTCTAGCGACATGGATTCCACTCCAGGCATCAGATGTTGCGTTGCGCCAGCACGATCCAGGTCAAAAACCGGGCCGTTCCCGGCCGTGCGCCGTCCCTCTGGAAATCGTGAGGATTCTGCCGCTTCGTGCCTCCGACGCGAAAGCCAGGCAAAGCCGCCCGTGGGAAGGTCGCTGTTCGTGGCGACGACGTTTTTACACGGTTCGGGCCGCACCGTCCCGGACCCAGGCTTCGCCTTCCACGCGCTTCCGCGTTACTATCCCGCCACCAAGGAGCCGATATTCATGCACAGACCCACTCTCACCGCCGCCATCCTGTTCTCCGCTGTCGCGGCCGGAAGCGCGCTCCCGACAGCGCAGGCGCCCTCTCCCGCGGCACAGCCTCCCGCGGCGGCCTCGGGCCAGACGCCGGCCGCGGCGCCGACAGTGCCCGCCGCGACGTGCCCGGAGATGGCCACCGCGCTCTCAGCCCTCATGCGCAATGATGCACGCCTGTCCGACTGGGCGGCGCTCGGCCGCTATCGCGAAGCGAATAGGAACCTGGCGGCACCGGCGGCCGGCGAACAGCGGGTCGTCTTCATGGGGGACTCCATCACCGACGCCTGGCC
>JALZOC010000276.1 GCA_030857365.1 Acidobacteriota bacterium | reverse complement strand
CCCTTGTGGGGCGGGCAGAGAGGCGGTGGCGTGGGTGCTCGCGGCGCTCGCGCCGCGCGCGACGAGACCCCGGAGAGTCTCGCCGGGATCGGGCGGCGCAAAGCGCGCCAGCGCATCCGCGAACGCCTCGAGAGATTCGTAGGCCGGGAGATCGAGCGTGCCGAGGGCCCGCGCAAGGACGAGTCGCAGCGCACCGGGTACGCGAGAGTCGGCGGGGGCATCGAAGCCGGGCAGCAACGCGTCGAGCAGATGGGCCGCACGGGGGACGGCACGGCTGTCCGCGGCAACCGGGCCTTCCACCAGGACTGCTCCCTCAGCGCTCAGCCGAATCACATGGGCCGAAGGCACCCCGGGCAGGTCGCCGCTCGACGCCCGCAGGAGAACGTCGCGCACGATAGTCACCGCTTCGACGTGGTTGACGGCGACCCCCACGGCGGCGAGGTCTGTCAGTGACACGTGAGATTCGTGGGTGTTCATTGCCGCCAGACGATTGCGACAATCCTGCCATCTTCGGGGGCACGGAAATGAGGGGAATTTGCGTAGAAAAGGAGTTCCCGCCCGGTCGGAACCATACACGCCGAATAATGATGAGCCCCTTCGAGTCCAGGGGTTCCAAGGAATTACACGCCTCTGCCGTTGGCGCTCAGTGGGAAGAGAGAACTCGGCAGCTCAACAGCCAACTCAGCATTTCACTGGCGGTCCACGATGATCTGGACGAGCTTGCGGAACCTGACTGGGACGCCGTTTACGGTCGCCGGCTGGTACGTCCACTGACGCGCCGCGGCCATGAGCAGGGGGTCGTACACCGGGTGGATCGACGTGCGCAGCGTCACGCCAATCACCCGTCCCTGCTCGTCGATCACCACTTCGAGCAGGCCCCGATCGCGGGTGTGCTTGCTGATCGCTATGGGAACCCGTGGGACCGTCTGTTTGATCGTGACCGCCGGGGTCACGCCCGGCGCGTCCGCGCTCCAGATGTGGTCGGCCGCAACCGCGGCCGGCGCCGGCGCCGACGGCAGGGGATTGGCCTTCACCGGTTCTGGCGGCGGGGTGGCTGCCGCCACGGTCAGGTCCAGGAAGCCCTTCGCGAGCACTCGCAAATCGGCCAGGCGGGTCCCCATTTGCGGGTCGTTCAGCAGCGTAAGCAGCTCCCGGAACCGCGGTTCCGCAACGGCGTAGTCTTGTCGATCGAACGCGGCCTTCGCCACGCCGTACCTCGACGCCGCGATTTCCGGCAGCAGCCGGTGCCGCACCTCGCTGAAGGCGGCACGCACCCGCGGGGAGGCCTCCGCCTCACCCGGAACGAACAGCGGGTCGACGGTGACGACCGCGGCGATCGCCCTCTCCGCCTCGCTGCCGCGGCCGAGCGCCAGCAGGCACAGCGAACGGTATTGCTCGATGGACTTGCGGTCGGGCGAATCCCCCCCGGGGAGTCCGTTCAGCAGGCTGAGCGCCTCGTCATAGCGCGCCGACGCGTAGAGGTCCCGCGCGGCCGCGAGCTGACTCTGCTGCGCCTGTGCGGCGCTGCCGAGGCACGCAACCACGCACAGGCTCGCCAGGATGCGGTTCTTCATAGTCACCTGCCTGCCGCGTGTCGGCGCGGGAACCCGCCTCGCGGTGCGCGTAGGACGAGCCTCATTTCATGTCGACGCTCAGCCGCACCGGGGCGCCCAGGGTGACCGAGATGGCGTGACGCTTTTCCCCGAGCTGCGGATGCTTGAAGACGATTTCGTGCGGCCCGATCGGCACCGCGAGGTTTCCAATCGGCGTCTCCCCGGCACGCTGTCCGTCAATCCAGACTTCGGCCCACGGCGCCGCATTGAGATTCACGACCCCCTGCGGAAGGTCCAGCGCGATGGCCGCGACCTTCCCAGGCGTCACCTGCACGCTGCGCGTCGAGCGATATCCCAGACTCTCGTTCACGAGCTCGAGCTCGTGGCGGCCCGATGCCACCATGATGCGGTCGGTATCGGTCGTGCCCAGCAGGCGCCCGTGCTCGCGGATTTCGACGGTGAAGGGCGCCTTCACGGCCACCCATCCGGAGACCGGCCCCCCTGGGACGGCGGCACTCATCGGGGCCACGAGCGAGGCGGTGCCGCCCGCCTGGACGTTCACCGTGTGTCGCGCGCTCGCCCCCTCACCCTGCAACTCGACCTCGTGATCGCCCGGGGCGAGCTCCGCAATCGTCAGCGGTGCGACACCCCGCGGCACTCCGTCGACGAGCACTCTGGCGCCGGGGGGATCCGACTGGATGGCCAGCTGGCCCGCCGCGGGCGCCTCGGAGAACTCGAGGTACTGCGACACCTCCGCACCCGCCGTGATGTTGAGCGGGATGACGCGTGGCACGCCACGGCCGCGCAGCTCGAGGATGTGCGCGCCGGGCGCCAGGGTCAGCTTCGCGGGTGTGACCCCGCGCTCGACGCCGTCGACGAATACCTGCACACCCGACGGGTTCGACTGCACGATGAGCGCGCCCAGTGCGGGTGCGGCGACCGGCCTGGCGTAGAACTTGAGCGCAACGGCTCCACCGCCGCCGGCCACCAGGAGCAGTCCCGCGAGGGCGGCAGTCCGGAGCGTGCGCCGCGCCCGCGGGGCGCTCGGAGCGGTGATCCTGGCCGATGCCGTGAAGGGCGCATCGGGATTGAAGAGCGGTGACGGCGCCGCTGGCGCTTCCGTGCGTTCAGGCCGGCGTGGTGCTGCGACGGCCGACGCGGGCTCCGGCCGCAGCAACTCGGTAATGTCCTTTGGACCCTCGCGACGGGGACCTTCGTTCGCGGTCGGAACCGCCGGGTCGATCATCGGAGCGCGTCCCTGCTCGCCGGCGCCACTCGCCGCCTCCGCCGACGCCGCGGGCACACGCGGATGGTGTGCGGGCTCTTCGGCGCGGCGCACCGGGGCGGGCGGCGCCTGCGGAGCGGGCACGGGGGGCTCGACCGGTTGCGGCGGCTCCAGCAGCGAAGAGATGTAGCGGGAGAGAAAGGTCTCGAGCGCCACGGGCGCGGCGACGTACATCGAGTCGTCCGAGACCAGCTCCTCGAACGCCGCCAGCGCCTCGGGCGCCGATCCGAACGCACGCCGCACGTCGACCTGGAGCGCGCGCGCGAGCCACGTGCGCAGCGGGGGCGACAGCGGCTGCTCGTCGCCCAGCGCGGATCGCTCCCGTGCCTGGTCGAGGAGCGCGGGAATCCGGTGCGGGTAATCTGCCTGCGCGAGCGGCCGCCCGAGAATCAGCGCGAGCGCCACGAGACCCATCCCGGTCACATCGGCGCGGTGGTCGAACCGCGGCAGCCCGGCGCTCGGCGGCATGGCGATCCGGAAATCCTGCCACAGCCGGTCACGCCCGAACTGGAGCTGTTCGATGGCCGCTCCCATGACGTGCTCCACGATGACGAGCCGCGCGTTCGGCGTGACCACGAGCCGTTCGGGCGCGATCAGCCCGTGCGCGACATCGCGGGCGTTCTCGTGGAGCACCGCGACGGCGGGGACCAGCTGCCGGATCAGGCACAGCGCCGCGTTGATGTCGATCTGCAGGCCGCGCTCGTGCGCCACGCGGAGGATGTCCGAGAGCCGCGTCCCCTCGAGGTGATCCGACACGATCGCCAGCGAGGACTGCGCCCCGAGGGCGCGGTCCACGCGCCGGACGCGGACGTAGTAGGCATGACGGAAATTCGCCAGCCGCGCCACGCGCTCGCGCAGCGCGAATTCGAAGGACGGGACCGCCGTGAGGGCCGGCCGGAGCCGGAGAATCTGCAGGAGCTCGCCCGTCGCGCCATCGGCGGCCACGACGCGCTCGCCCAGGCCGTCGGAGAACAGCGGGGCTTCCGGTTGATCGTCGGCCGCGGGGCTGGACATGGCGTGGGGTGCAAGTGCAACGGCGGGACCATGCGCCCTGACAATCTTGAAACGCCCGCAAATGGCTGTCCCTGCTGGACTCCGCGGCGATCGGGGGCGGGCCGCGGGATCGGCCCGATTACAAGGCTGTCGGCGAAGGTGCGATTTTGTAAGCGATCAGGACCCGCTGCTGCCGATGGCGAACAGGTGTCGCTCGCCCCTGGTCGCTCGCCCCTGATGTAAATGCGGGATCATGAACGTGTCCCCTTCCTCGCTCGTCATCGCAATCACGCCGGCAAACGCCACCGGCGACCCCATGAAACGCGCCGGAACCGGCGGGCGCCCGCCCTCGTACCGGACCGCCCCGGTCGCCGCGTCGAGACAGGTCACGACGCCGCTGTCGGTGAAACGGTGCCTTCGTACGCGGTGCGATCCCACACGATCTTCCCCGTCTTCGCGTCGAGCGCCAGCAGCTTCAGCGCCCGGGGCCAGCAATTCGCACCGGCCGACCACGAGCGACACGCTCGAGCTGCTCCCGGTTAGGCTTGAGTGCCGCAAGGGTCCGGCCTATCCTGTAGGACACGTATGAACTTCACGTCTTCTCGCTATCTGCCGCTCGGCCTTGCCGCCATACTGGCCCTGCCGGCCGCCGCCATCGTGCGGGGTGCCGACTGGCCCGAATGGCGCGGTCCGGCCCGGAGCGGCGTCTCCAGCGAGACTGGCCTGCCGACCACGTGGTCGCCGGCCGGAGAGAATCTGGCGTGGCACGCTCCCTACGGCGGACGTTCCGCGCCCGTCGTGGTCGGCGATCGCCTGTATCTCCAGAATACCTCCGGGTCTGGAGCCGCGCAGCAGGAACGGGTCATGTGTTTCGACGCCGACACCGGAAAGCTGCTGTGGGAGCACCGCTACAACATCTTCGCGAGCGATGTGCCGCCGCACCGGGTTGCCTGGTCCTCGCCCGCGGTCGACCCCGCCACAGGCAACGTGTTCGCGATCAGTGGCGGCGGGCTGGTCATGTCCCTCTCCCGAGACGGAAAGCTCCTCTGGGAGCGTTCGCTCGCGGAAGAGTTCGGGATGTGGACCACGCACGGCGGCCGCATGTCGACCCC
>JALZOC010000275.1 GCA_030857365.1 Acidobacteriota bacterium | reverse complement strand
GGTCCGGGACCGAGCGTCTCTTTCTCGTGCACGTGCTGAGCGGCCGCGCGCCGGGGGGGGCGGCGGCCGAGCACGAAACCGACCGCGCACGGTTCATCGGCCGTGGGGGCACGCTCGCGGACCCCGCGGCGCTCGAGCGCGACAGCCGGCTCTCCAACACCACGGGCCCCGTGCTCGACCCTGTCGTGAGCCTGAGGCACGCGGTGCGGCTGGCGCCCCGCACGACCGCGCGGCTGACGTTCACGACCGCATATGCGGAGAGCGAAGAGGCGGCACACCACCTGATCGAGAAGTACCACGACCGGCGTGCCGTGGCGCGCGCGCTCGCCCTGGCGAGCACGCACAGCGAGATCGAGATGCGCCACCTGGGCTTCACGGTCGAGGACACGCTCCTCTTCCAGCGCCTCGGCGGACGGCTGCTTTATGCGGACGCCGGGCTGCGCGACGCGGACGAGATCGCGCAGAACCGCAGGACCCAGCGCGAGCTGTGGAAGTACAGCATCTCCGGCGACCTCCCGATGCTGCTCGTGACCGTCGCGCAGGGCTCGGAGCTGCCGCTCGTGCTCGAGCTCCTGAAAGCGCACGAGTACCTGCGGCTCAAAGGGCTGTCGTTCGACCTCGTCGTGCTGAACCTGCACCCCGCGAGCTACCTGCAGGAGCTGCACCACGACCTCCAGCGCATGATTGAAAGCAGTCCCGAACAGCCCTGGGTGGACCGGTCTGGCGGCGTGTTCCTGCGGCGCGGCGACGTGATGCCTCACGAGGATCAGCGGCTCATGCGCGCCGTGTCGCGGGTCGTGATGGATGCCGCCGACGGGGGCCTTCGCAATCAGCTGACCCGGCCGCTCGTCCCTTTCACTTCGGTTCCGCCCCCGACGGTGCCCCGCACGACCGGGGCCCGGCCTGCGGCGCCGGGTCCTGCGCCAGCACGCGAGCTCGAGCAGCCGAATGGGATCGGAGGTTTCGCGGACGACGGCCGCGAGTACGTCATCCGGACGGGCGGCGGCGATCCCCTGCCACCCGTCCCGTGGACCAACGTGGTGGCTCATGAAAGCTTCGGGTTCGCCTGCACCGAATCAGGTCCGGGCTACACCTGGTCCGGGAACAGCCACGACAACCGGCTCACCCCGTGGCGCAACGACCCGGTGAGCGACCCGGCCGGCGAGGTTGTCTTCATCCGCGACGAGGCCACGGGCACATGCTGGTCCGCGACGCCACTCCCCGCCGGGGATGGACGTGCCTACGAGACGAGGCATGGGCAGGGCTACACCGTCTACGAACACACGCGAGACGGCCTGGCGTCCGAGCTCACCCTGTTCGTGCCACGCGGCGAGCCGCTGAAGATCTTCCGCCTCGCGTTGCGCAATACCACCGCCCGGGCGCGCCGCTGCGCGGTGACGCTGTATGCGGAGTGGGTGCTCGGAGAGAACCGGACGCGCACCGGCATCCACCTCGTGACGAGCGTCGAGCCCGCGACAGGCGCGCTCCTGGCCCGCAATGCCTTCCGCCAGGAGTTCTCCGACCGTGTCGCCTTCCTCGACCTCTCGCCCGGCACGACACGCAGCGTGACCGGCGACCGCACGGAGTTCATCGGCCGCAACGGCTCCATCGACCGCCCCTCCGCGCTCGGCCGGGGGGCATTCTCCAACCGCACGGGCGCCGCGCTCGACTCCTGCGGTGCCATTCAGGTCCAGGTAGACGTCGCCCCGGGCAGCGAACTGGTCCTCGTCGGGCTGCTCGGCGATGCCCGCGATGAGGCCCACGCCCGCGCGCTCGTGGAGCAATTCCGGGAGCCCGGGACCGTCGACCGCGCCCTCGCCGACGTGCGGGGGTTCTGGAACAACCTCCTCGGCACGATCGTGGTCCGCACACCAGACCGCACGATGGACCTCGTCCTGAACCGGTGGCTTCTCTACCAGACCCTTGCGTGCCGCATCTGGGGGCGATCGGCGTTCTACCAGTCCAGCGGCGCCTTCGGCTTCCGGGACCAGCTGCAGGACACGCTGGCGCTGATGGCATCAGCTCCACACATCGTGCGCGCGCACCTGCTGCACGCGGCGTCGCGGCAGTTCATCGAGGGAGACGCGCAGCACTGGTGGCACGAGCCCGGCGGTCAGGGCGTTCGCACGCGCTTCTCCGACGATCGCCTGTGGCTCGTCTACGCCACGCTCGAGTACATCGGGGCAACGGGGGACGCGGCGGTGCTCGACGAGGAGGTTCCATTCCTCACGGCGCGCCTCCTCAACCCGGACGAGCACGAGGCCTACGAACGTCCGACCGTGTCGTTCGAGACGGGATCGCTCTACGAGCACTGCGTACGGGCCATCGCGATCAGCCTCGGGACGGGGGTGCACGGCCTTCCGCTGATGGGCATTGGTGACTGGAACGACGGCATGAACCTCGTCGGAAGCGAGGGCCGCGGAGAAAGTGTCTGGCTCGGCTGGTTCCTCGTGTCGATTCTCCGGCCCTTCGCCGAAGTTGCCAGGTTGCGCGGCGACATCGAGCGTGCGTCCGTCTGGTCCGCTCACGCCACGGCCGTCACGACCGCGCTCGAAGAGGCATGGGATGGCGAATGGTACCGGCGTGCGTATTTCGACGACGGCACGCCGCTGGGTTCGAAGGACAACATCGAGTGTCAAATCGATGCGATTGCGCAGTCCTGGGCCGTCGTGTCGGGAGCGGGCGATCCCGCTCGGGCCCGGCGCGCGATGGATGCCGTCGACGAGCGGTTGATCCTGCGCGAGGCTGGCGTGTCGCTGCTGCTGACACCCCCTTTCGACCGGATGATGCCCAGCCCCGGCTATATCAAGGGTTACCTTCCCGGTGTCCGGGAGAATGGCGGTCAATACACGCACGCCGCGCTCTGGAACGTGCTGGCCTTTGCGCGGATGGGAGACGGCGATCGCGCCGGCAGCCTGTTCGCGATGCTCAATCCCGTCAATCACGCTCGAACACCCGCCGAGGTCGCGCGATATCGGGCCGAGCCCTATGTGGTCGCGGCGGATGTCTACTCGGTGCCGCCCCACACGGGGCGCGGAGGGTGGACGTGGTACACGGGTTCGGCCGGGTGGATGTACCGAATCGGGGTCGAGGCCCTTCTCGGCATCACGCTGCGCAAAGGCGCACTCCGCATCGATCCGTGCATTCCCCGCGGCTGGCCGGGGTACGAGGTCACCTTCAAGCGCGGCGGAAGCACCTATCGCATCGTGGTCGAGAACCCCGCCTCGGTGTGCCGCGGGATCGCGCGGCTGGAGCTCGACGGCGCCGACGTGACGGGCTCGGACGTGCCGGTCGTGGACGACGGCCGGGAGCATTCGGTGAGGGTCATTCTCGGCTAGGAAGGAGACGGCCTCCGCGGTATGCTCACGGCCAATGCCGGGGAGGGTGGCGAGCCGTTCGGGATGGGATGGTCAGGCGGTCGCCGTTGGCGACGCGTTTCGGGTGCACAAGGATCGCTGCGGGCGCCAGCTCGAGGCGGCGTGCCGCCTGGTTACGCACCCGCTCGGCTGGGAATTGCGCCTGGAGATTGCCGGCTCACTCCAGCGCTCGCAGGTCTGCCGGAGCCAGGACGAGGTCCTCGATATCTCCGAGCAATGGAAAGCCGCGATGATCGAACGCGGCTGGAGTTGAAGGGATTGCTCGCAGCCGCCGCGCCGGCGCGATGATCATCGCCGGAACAGGCGCCCGAAGTCGATCGCGAGCCCGAACTCTTTCCGATCCAGCTCGTTGCGGGCGCGGAACGGGTCGGATGGAGCACCGAAGGTCCTGCCTTCCAATGTTCCGGTCACGATGTTCCAGTTCGCATACACCACAAAGGCGCCGAGGCGGTTCTGGCGAGGCGTGAGCCTATCGCCGGAGCCCAAAAGAAATGGGCGGAAACCCAGCCGGAGTGGCTCGACGTACAACCGCGCGAAATTCGGAAAGCGCGGGCCATTGAAGTACAGGACACCGACACCCGCGCCGATGTCGAGGAGCGGGTGAATCGTGTAATCCAGCGACGTGCCCAGTTTGACGATCCGGACCGGCGGCTTGTCGTTCCCGGTTCCATAATCGAGAGGGTTGTCGAGCGCAAACCCCGCGCCGCCGGTCAGATACCACGTGAGGTTCCGCTCCTCGAGGGAGACCGTTGACTGGCAGCCCCACCGTCCGGCGGCCATCGTCGTCTCCCGATTCACCGAGGGCGAGGGCTTCTTTGAGCACCACACCCCCCTGCTCGCGTCGAACACAATAAAGGGGCCGGGGCCGCTCAACTGATCCAGCCAGCTCAGAATGCCCGCGCCAGCGGTGCGGGGCAGGGCGAGGCTGCAGAGGGCAACCAGGGCCAGGCGAACACAGTTCCGCTTCATCTGCTCCTCCCCCGCGCGGCACGCGCCATCAGCTCGTCGAAGATGTTCTCGTACTGCGCGAGCCGGGTGAACTTCGGGTCCGGCTCCTTCACGATCATCCGGCGCGATCCCTGGAGATCGGGGCAGAACAGTAGCACCTGCGGTTCGCGCTCGGCAAGAACAAAGCATTGCGCCGTGCCGTACTGCGCGCGCTGGAAGACCGCCTCGCGGACGATGCGCCACGGCACCGCGAACATGGCGACGAACACGAGCGTGAGCGCCACACCGCCGACGACGGCCCCTGCTCCTGCCTCTCCGATGCGTCTCCGGCGCAGCAGGGCCACCCACGCTGCGGCACTCGCGAGCGCCAGCACCGAGGTCACCCC
The DNA here is from genome assembly GCA_030857365.1 of Acidobacteriota bacterium. Taxonomy (GTDB): domain Bacteria; phylum Acidobacteriota; class Vicinamibacteria; order Vicinamibacterales; family 2-12-FULL-66-21; genus JALZOC01. Next base: position 250 of record JALZOC010000275.1, on the reverse strand, counting down.
GCGATAGAGCAGCCACTCCTCGTGATTGGCCGATCCCAGGCGCGAATACACATCCATCGGCCCGCCGCCCAACTTGGGCGTCACGGCGGTGATCAAGCCGCCAAATCCGAAGCGGACGGCAACGACCGACGCGATTTGCACGACCAGAAGCGCGCTGGCCAGCGTGCGGGTGTCGTGCAGCCCCGCCCGCCGCGCCAGCCCCTCCATCCTCTGCGAGGTTTCCTCCGACCACGCGTTGACCGTGCCGGAC
>JALZOC010000274.1 GCA_030857365.1 Acidobacteriota bacterium | reverse complement strand
ATCCGTGAGCGGCGGGACCGGCATGTCGTCCAGGGGCCTGGGATCCTCCGGGCCCACTGGCGGATGCGCCGACGGGGGAAGATCTTCGACAACGGCGTCTGGTCGTTGGGCGAGAGGTTCGTCGGCCATACTCAGCTTTCGAATGGTCACGTAGGTCGTAGCACGGTGACAAGTCGCACCCTGCACGTTGCACGTCTCACGTCGCACGTGCGGCGGGTCCTTACGGCACCTGCCGCAGGACCGCCGCGATCATGTCTTCAGGCGTGACCGGCTCGACGAGGTACTCGCAGGCGCCGCCGAAGACCGCGGCCTGCTTCGCGAACTCGTCGCGGTACACCGCCGAGATCAGGATGACGGGAACGCCTGGCTGCAGGGTTCGCATCTCGCGGCAGATTTGAAAGCCGTTGCCGTCCGGCAGCTTCACGTCGCAGAGGACCACGTCGGGACGTGTCGTGCCGGCCGATGCGATTGCGTCCCGCACGTTGCTCACATTCGAGACGTGGCATCCCGCACGCCGGAGAATCTCCGATCGCAGATGCTGCGTGGGCTCGTGATCCTCGATGTGGAGTACCGAGGGGGGCCGATTCCGCTTCGGGGTCATGAGGACATTCTACCCGCCCGCGGCCGGGATTGCCCGAGAGGGATGCAGAAGAGCGGGCCGTTAGAGCTGTCGGTGCGTCGGGCCCGGATGAGCTGAGTAGGAAATCGACAGATGGTTGCGGCCGGTTTCAGTGTCTCTCGACGTTTGGAAACAGCCTTTGCAGCTCGCCGACCAGGTGCGCCGGCATGCACGGCTTCACCAGCACGGTGCGCATCCCGCATTCCGCCGCCCTCGCGCGCACGTCGACGTCCCACTGTCCCGTCATTCCGATCACCGGGAGGTGCCGGGTGCGTGTGTCCTGGTGAAGAGCCGCGGCCAGTGCGAAGCCGTTCAGTCCCGGGAGGGTGATGTCCGTCACCACGGCGCCCGGCGGGTTCTCGAGCGCGAGGCTCAGCGCGTCGACCCCGTTCGAGAAACCCGTGGTCTCGAACCCCGCCGCCGTGAGGAACTCCAGATAGCCGCTCAGCGCATGCACATCGTCTTCGACCACCATCACTACTGTGGCTGCCATGGCTTTGATACCTCGTTGATCGTCCACGTAGAATCGTGCTGAACCTGCGCGATTGAGTCAGTGCGTCTGCTGCCAGTCGGTCGCGCGGCGTCCGCGCGAAACGGTGTGCCGGCGATCGGGGCGCTTCGTATCGCGCCGCTCGTGCAGCCGCACCACTTCGTCCGCGTCCGCCGGGCGCACGCCGATCGGACCGGCCGGTGTCTGGGAACACACGCGATTGCGTCCGGCGGCCTTCGCGGCATACAGCGCGGCATCGGCGCGTCCGAGCACGGCGTTCACGTCCGCTTCCCCGGGCAGCGCCTGCGCGACCCCGAGGCTGGCCGTCACACGGACGGCGCCGCGCGCGCAGAGAATGGGCGTAGCGGCGAAGCGCGCGCGGAGGTTCTCCGCAACGCGGCACGCCCCCTCGCTAGTCGTATCCGGCAGCACGATCAAGAACTCTTCACCGCCGTAGCGGCACCGTTCGTCGCTCGTCCGCAGCGTCTCACGCAGGATGCGTCCGACGGCGGCGAGGACCTTGTCGCCGCACAGGTGCCCGTTTCTGTCGTTCACCGACTTGAAGTGGTCGAGGTCGAGCATCACCACCGAGATGGGCATATGAGAGCGCTGGGCGCGTCGCAGTTCGCCGCCGAGCCGCTCGATGCCGTGATGCCGGGTGACGCATCCCGTCAGCGGCTCGAGGACAGCCAGGTCCCGCACCTTCCTGAACAGCTGGACGTTCTTGACCGCCACGGTGAGCAGTCCCGCCGCCGCCTGCAGGACCTCCCGTTCCGCGGGCGTCAGGTCCAGGTCTCCATGCCGCACGCCGAGAACGCCGACGAGTTTCTGCTGGGAAAGGAGCGGAAACGTGTGCCACGTTGCCGCCTGTTGCGTTCCCCCGATGCGCGCCTCGAGCGGCCGTGCGCCGACGACCGGCTGCCAGCCGCTCTCTTTCGTGGAGAGCCAGATCTCGTGGCCCGGCACAAGGGGCTGCAGGTGATCGAGGATGACCTTCTTCAGCGACTCGGTGTCGAGCGCCTGGCCGAGCGACTCGGCCATCCGCATCATCATCTCGAGCTCGCCCGCGCGGTTCTGCAGAAGAAGATTCGTGTCGCGGAGCGTCCGGAGCTCCCGGTCCTTCACGCGATCGCGCGACCAGCGTGCGCGCAGCAGCAGCGCTGCGGCGATCGTCACGAGGACGAAAGCGGCCGTGGTGATGATGGCGAGCCGCGATGGTGAGAGCGTTGCAATCGCGTTCTGCAACGTGCGTCCGAAGATCGCCGTGACGACGATTCCCACCAGGGCGGCGGCACACAGGCTCAGGACCAGGCGCATGCGTGGTCGGCTGTCACTGGTGCGCAGCGTCGATTCGTCGGCCTGGAGCAGGGACACGCAGGCCACTGCTGAGCAATGGAAGTGCCGCGGGGACCGACGCGGCTAAATGCGTGTCGTGTGGCGCGTTACGTCAATAACCAAAACTGTATTCCGGTCCGTGCGCGATCCGGACAGTTCCCTTTTGGAACACACCGGAACGGTTTGGAGCCCAGGCATCGCCTCGGATCCCGGCGTCCTGGCGGGCAACCGCTCACAAGCGATGCGATTCGATTCGCGGCCGCGGGTGTGCGGGCCGCGCAGGGGACCAACCGCGATGCGCAACGGAGCCCTTCTTTGCCCGTGCCGTGCAGCATTCACTCGGCGGGCCGGCAACTTATCCGTCCGCAGGCCGACCTTTTGCGCCGCCGGCTGAGAGTTCCGTCGCGCCGCCCTGTTTGCACGTGGCACGTGACAAGCCCCCCGTTGCGCCGTGGCACGCGCGACGTAGCAAATGACCTGTGCCGCGTTGGCGGCATGCTAAACTCCGGCGCCGTCCACGTCGTTCAGCGATCAATACACATGAAGACCATCATCGTCACCGGAACGAGTACAGGGATCGGGTTCGCCGCGGCAGTCGCGCTCGCGCGTGCGGGGCACGATGTGTTTGCGACGATGAGGGAGCCGGGGAGGTCGCCGGAATTGGAAAATTTCGCGAAGAAGGACGGGGTGAGCATCACCGTCCTGCCGCTCGATGTCGACAGCGATGCGTCCGTGTCGGCGGGAGTCGCGAAGGTGCTGGAGGCGCGGGGACGCATCGACGTCCTCGTCAACAATGCGGGGATCGCCAGCGTCGGGTCGGTTGAGGAGACGCCGATCGATGAGTTCCGGCGTGTGATGGAGACGAACTATTTCGGCGCGCTGCGGTGCACTCAGGCCGTCCTGCCCGGTATGCGGGTGCAGCGGAGTGGCCACATCATCAATGTGTCTTCGGTGGCAGGGAGAATGGCCTCGGCGGGGCAGTCGGCGTACTGCGCGTCGAAGTTCGCGCTCGAGGCGCTGAGCGAATCGCTCGCAACGGAGGTCAAGCGCTTCAACATCCGCGTCTCCATCGTCGAGCCCGGCGTCATCGCGACGCCGATCTTCGGAAAGGATCGTGACGTCTCGCGCGATGTGTATCCGGGCGCGCGGAGGATGAGCGCGATTTTCGCGGCGGCGCTCGAGCAGCCGGTACCGGCGTCGGTGCTGGGCGATCAGATCAGGGACATTGTGGCCGACGAGAGCTGGCAGCTGCGGTATCCGGGCGGTCCCGCCGCGGCCGGCATTCTCGGCTGGCGCGCGAGCCTGACCGACGAGCAGCACGTCGCCCTCGGCGCGCTGGACGATGGGGCGTGGTGCGACTACGTGCAGAACAATCTGGGGCTGAACGTGCGGAAGCACCTGGCGTCAGCCGCCCTGGATTAGCCTCGTCAGCGCGGGGAGGTGGCCCAGCATGCGGGCGTAGAGGGCGATCTGCCCGCGGTGGTACTCCTCGTGCGCGATTGCGTGGTGCAGCCAGGTGAGGCGCGTGGCGGGCTCCCCGTTGAACTGCACGATGGGCTGCATCAGGAGCAGCTCACCCGCGTCGCGCAGGCGTGCTGTTGCTTCCTCGTGGATCGTCTTCAACAGCGCGATGAGCGGTTCCTTGGCCGTTGCCCGCGCTCGAGTGCCGGCGTACTCGTGGATAAAGTCCGGATAGTCCTGCCGCTGAAAGTTCCCGTCCGGCCGCGCCAGTTCTCCCGCCGCCATCAGTGCTGATTCAGCGATGTGCTGTCCGAGCTCCGCCACCGTGCGGCTGTGAGGCGAGGGCTGGAAGCCGAACTCGTTCCCGGGGATGTTCTCGAGCTCGGCGATGACGCCGTCGCGAGCGTAGGTCCAGGCCACGAGCGCTTCGTCCAGGAGGCTCGGTGGAGAGGGCATCGTTGGCCCGCTTTCGTCGTCCAGCACGCCACGATCCTAGCATCGTCTCTGAACCGGGAACCTGGACCCCCCGAATCTGCACCCGGAACCCCCAACCCGGTGCTTCCGCGCCGAGCGCGATCGGCAGCGAGCACTGCGCGACTTCCGTTCACGTGATTTTCGCGTTGAGGCGGAAGGAGCGTCAGCGCTGGCAGGCGGCAGGACTGAAGTACCGACGCGGGCAGCTGCGTGATGTGTGCAAAATCGCACAGGTCGCGGATGTGGTTGACACTCCCGGGCGGCAGGCCCAGTATCGGGGTGTCTTCCTTCTCTTCCCCGGGCCCGCACTCCTCGGAGAGCATCTCCCCGGCGTCTTTCTTCCTGGGCAGCAGCTGGTAGCGGTATCACCTATGGATCCGTTCGTACAACAGCTCGCCTCGCTGTGCCTGGCGCACCCTACACGCTCGAAGTGGGTGTTCGTGCCGAGTCACGGCGTCGGCCGCACGATTGGCGAGCGCATCGCGCTCGGCGGGACCAACTGGCTGAACCTCCGTTTCGTGACGCCGCTCGACATAGCGCTCCGGATGGGCGCGCCGTTCCTCGTGGAGCGCGGCATCGACCCGTCCGAAGA
>JALZOC010000273.1 GCA_030857365.1 Acidobacteriota bacterium | reverse complement strand
CAGCGCCTCCGCGTCCTTCGGATCGGGCGGCGCCGACATCGTGAGGGAGTTCTTGAGGACGTCCATCTGCCGCCGCTCCAGCGGCGGGAGCGGGACCCGATCGAAGCGCCGGGCCTCTTTCGCGTACGCGGTGGCGGCGTTGACCGCGGCCTCATTGGCCTGGGCGGCCATGGCCTCGGTGTCCGGGGTGATGTAGGTCCCCTGCACCCAGCCGGCGCGACTCGCGGCGATCCAGAGGCGCAGGAGCTCTCGATTGGCGTCCTCGAGGAACTGGCTGGCCTCGGCGGCGGTCGCGCCCGCCGGAGGCGCTGCCGGCGGGGCTGTCTGCGCGCGCGCGATCAAGGATGAGCCGGCGACGAGCGCCGCGAGGGCCAGGGCGGAGAGGTGCTTCGAAGACATATCCTTCAATGATACGGCAGCCTGACGGCAGGCTTGTACAGCGGGCGAACCGTCAGCCCTTCTTGAGCACCGCGAGGTTCTTCAGGTGCCTGGCCCGCACGGCAATGTACTCCGCGTGCTCGATCTTGAGCTCGTTCGCGATGCGCCGGATTTCGTTGTCTTCGATCGTGACGATCGTGGCGTCGACCGACGACACGGCAAAGAGCGCATCGACGAGCGCGAGCTTGTCGGCATGGGTCGCGATCGCATCGAACTTGCGCGTGACGACGAAATCGTCGGTGCCTCCCGAACGGCGGCCCTGGATGGCTGCGAGACGCACGGCCTCCCCCGCCTGCTCGGGCGGTATGCCGGCGTGCTGCCCGACGAGCCGTTCCATGGCCCGGGCCTCCTCGTCGGTGACCTGCTGATCGGCCCGCGCGCTTCGCGTCAGGATGTAGGCGAAACACGCGACGTGGCGTCGCCGTGACGGGTCCACGCCGGGCAGCGCCTTCTCGATCGCCTCGAGGCTGTCGAACTCGTGGCCGCGCACCTCCCGGTCCATTCCAAGCCATTTCCACAGGGACATCGGCCCAGTCTAGCCGGTCCCGCGTGCTACGCTTGATGTTTCCCATGATCTCTTTTTCGCGCATCAGCAAGCAGTACGGGCGGCAGATCCTGTTCGTCGACACGTCCTTCCAGCTCAACCCCGGCGAAAAGGTCGGCCTTGTCGGCCCCAACGGCGCCGGCAAGACCACGCTGTTCCGCATGATCGTGGGCGAAGAGGCGCCGGACGAAGGCGAGGTGTCGGTGCCGAAGAAGCTCACGATCGGCTACTTCCGGCAGGACGTCGAGGAAATGTCCGGGCGCTCCGTGCTCGATGAGGCGATCGCCGGCAGCGGCCGTGTGGGGGACCTGCATCACGAGCTGGAGCGGCTGAACGAGGCGATGGCCGATCCCGCGCGGGCGGCGGACATGGACGGCGTTCTGGCGCGCTTCGGCGAAGTGCAGGAAGAGTACGAGCATCTCGGCGGCTATGCCCTCGAGAGCCAGGCGCGCGAAGTGCTCCTGGGCCTGGGATTCGACGACGAGCGGATCGACGGCGACGTGGGGGCGCTCTCGGGCGGGTGGAAGATGCGGGTCGCGATGGCGCGGGTCCTGCTCGGGCGCCCCGACGTCCTCCTCATGGACGAACCGACCAACCACCTCGACATCGAATCCATCATCTGGCTCGAGGCGTTCCTGAAGTCGCTGCCAGGGGCGCTGCTCATGACGTCGCACGACCGCGAGTTCATGAACCGGCTCGTCACCAGGATCGCCGAGATCGACGCGGGCGAGATCACCGCGTACTCGGGCAACTACGATTTCTACGAGCGGGAGCGCGCCATCCGCGAGACGAACCGCGAAGCCGCATACGCGCGCCAGCAGGCGATGCTCGCCAAGGAGCAGCGCTTCATCGACCGCTTCGCCGCGCATGCGGCCAAGGCCGCCCAGGTGCAGAGCCGCGTCAAGGCGCTCGAGAAGATCGAGAAGGTCGAGCCGCCCAGAACGCGGCGTGTCGTGGATTTCGACTTCCGCCAGCCGCCGCGCTCGGGAGAACAGGTCGCCGTCATCGAGGACCTGCGCAAGGCGTACGGCAAGCGGGTGGTCTACGACGGGCTGTCGCTCACGATTCGCCGCGGCGAGCGCTGGTGCGTCATGGGGCGCAACGGCGCCGGCAAGACGACGCTCCTGAAGATGGTCGCGGGGGCGCTCGCCCCCGATTCCGGCGACATCCGGCTCGGCGCGAGCTTGAAGGTGGGCTACTTCGCGCAGCAGGCGCTGGATCTGCTCAATCCCGATCTCACCGTCTGGGAGCAGATGGAACAGGATTTCCCGAAGGAATCCATCGGCGCGCTGCGCAACCTGCTGGGCGCGTTCCAGTTCTCCGGAGAGGACGTGGAGAAGCGGATCCGGGCGTTGTCAGGGGGCGAGAAGACGCGGCTGGTCATGGCCCGCATGCTGCTCGACCCTCCGAACTTCCTCGTGCTCGACGAGCCGACGAACCATCTCGATCTCGCCACGAAAGAGATGCTGATTCACGCGCTCACCCGGTACGAGGGCACGATGCTGTTCGTCTCGCACGACCGCACGTTTCTGCGGGGCCTGAGCAACCGGGTGCTGGAGCTCGGGGGGGAAAGCGGGACGGACGCCGAGCCGCACGCTTACCTCGGGTCGTATGTCGAATACGTGGAGCGCACCGGGCACGAAGCACCCGGGGTCCACCTGTAGCGTGGATCACGTGCGACGTGCAACGTGCAACACGTGCGGGGTGCGAGGTGCTACTCGCGCGGCTGAGTCACAGGCTCAACCTTCGGCGGGGTCCCCGCGCCGTCTTTCGCCGCCTTCACGAGATCCCGGATCTTCGCCCGGCGCACCACCGCGCGCTTCCGGTTGATCTGGTGCCGCGACTTGTCGCCGTTCCTTGCTGACATCACACGCTCCTGTTGGTCGAGGGTAGAACCTGCCATTTTAGCCCGTGTTGGGAGCGCGATGGGGGCTTTTCGAGCGAAGCGGTGGCACTTCGGCACCCCTCGCTCGGTTCACGCCTTCAGCGCCCCCTCCAGCGCGCTAAATGCGACAAGCATCTCGGCGTACGAGAAATTGGCATTGCGCCCACTGGGGTTGGGCAGCACGAACATCCGCGCCCCGTGAATCGTTTGGAGCTGCGGCCCCAGAGGGATGCGGGCGGGGGGGCGCTCGGCACCGATGAGCGGCAGGATCGCGCGGTACAGCGTCACACCGACGAGCGCGAGCACTTCCGGACGAAACTTCCTGATTTTGCGCTCCAGGATCTTCCATCCCGCGACATACTCCGAGGGCGTCAGGTCGTCGATGCCGGGGCTCGGCCGCGCCACGAGGTTGGTGATCCCGAACCCGAACTCCGGGAGCCGGTCATCGTCCATCCACGTCACCGGTTCCGGGACCAGCCCTGACGCGAACAGCAGTTTCCAGAAACGATTCGATGGCCCCGCGAAATGGTGTCCGGTCTGCGCGGAGCGAACGCCGGGATTGATCCCGACAAACAGCACGCGGACTCCGGGCTGAATCCGGTCCGTGAGCCGCAGCGCGGCCCAGTCATCCGCCACTCTCCTCTTCGGCATCGCGTCTTCTATAATCCTCCGGGATTCGCCCGCCGCGCCGTAGCCGCGTCGCGGCGAAGGCGGGGAGATTCGGGGCTCGAGGCGCGGGGGGAAAAGCTCAAGCTCAGGCTCTGAGAGCTGAAAGGGACAAGGATCATCCAATGAACTGGCTCTTCAAGGAAGAACCCGAGCATTACAACTACGACCAGCTCGCCCGCGACGGCCGCACCTCCTGGACGGGGGTGAGGAATCCCGTCGCGCAGAGGCACCTCAGAGCCGTAAAGAAGGGCGACCGGATCTTCTTCTACCACACGGGGAAAGAGAAAGCCGTCGTCGGCATCGCGAAAGCGGCAGCCGACGCGTATCCGGATCCGGCGGACAGCAGCGGAAAGCTCCATGCCGTCGATGTGCTCCCGGTGAAGAAGCTGGCGCAGCCGGTGACGCTTGCCGCCGTCAAGGCCGACAGGTTCTTTGACGCCTTTGCACTCACGCGCGTGCCGCGCCTCTCCGTCATGCCGGTCGCCGACAACGAGTGGGAGCGGATCGAACGAATGGGCTCCGGGAGGTGACGCTACCGCCCCTTCGGCTTGAGAAGCAGGAACCCGAGCGGTGGAAGGTTCAATCGCAGGGAGTCCGCATGTCCGTGGGCCGCGATAGCCTCGGTGGTGACGATCCCGCTGTTTCCGAGATTGCTTCCCCCATAGGCCTCGCTGTCACTGTTGATGAGCTCCCGGTACTCCCCGCCGCGCGGCACCCCGATCCGGTAGCCGTCGCGAGGGACGGGCGTGAAGTTCACGATCGCCGCGACGAAGTCGCTGCCGTCCCGTGCGCGCCGGATGAGCGAGACAACGCTGTTCTCGCTGTCGTTGCAGTCTATCCAGCCGAAGCCGGAAGGCTCGAAGTCGACCTGGTGCAGCGCCGGTTCTGACCCGTACACGCGGTTGAGATCCTGGACGAACGTTCGAAGGCCCGCATGGAGCGGCCGGTCGAGCAGGTGCCAGTCGAGGCTGCGGTCGTAATGCCACTCGCGCGCCTGCCCGAACTCGCATCCCATGAACATCAGCTTCTTGCCGGGATGCGCATACATGAAGCCGTACAGCGCGCGCAACGTGGCGGCCTTCTGCCACCCGTCGCCCGGCACCTTGTCGAACATCGAGCCCTTGCCGTGCACGACTTCGTCGTGCGAGAAGGGCAGCACGAAGTTCTCGCTGAACGCATAAATCAGCGAGAACGTGAGGTGGTGGTGATTCCATCGCCGGTGCACGGGGTCGCTGTGCACGTACTGCAGGATGTCGTTCATCCACCCCATGTTCCACTTGTAGGTGAAGCCCAGTCCACCGACGTAGGTCGGGCGGCTCACCGACGGCCACGCGGTCGACTCTTCAGCCACGGTGATGGACCCCGGCTGCTCCGCGTGCGTGAGCATGTTGAGCTGCCGGATGAACTCGATGGCCTCGAGGTTTTCGCGCCCGCCGAACCGTTTCGGCAGCCACTCCCCCTC
>JALZOC010000272.1 GCA_030857365.1 Acidobacteriota bacterium | reverse complement strand
CCCCCCCTGAAAAGCGGGCCGATGTAGCTCAGTTGGCAGAGCACGTCCTTGGTAAGGACGAGGTCACCAGTTCGATCCTGGTCATCGGCTCCATCCTTCGCGCACGGGTGCAGGCGAAGGACCCCACGATAGCTCGCACGAACACGCGAGCGGGCGGCGGAGGGCGATGCTGAGGATTGGACTCGCGACCGACGGCCCGGCCGCGGCAGCGGGCAGGCGACCGGAAATTTCGACAGAGAACGACTGTAGGGCGGACGCTGATGTCCGTCGTCGCGCGGCGGGGCCGGGGCCCCGCCCTACAACACGAGGTAGGACACGACAATGGCAAAAGAGAAATTCGATCGATCGAAACCACACGTCAACGTCGGCACGATCGGTCATATCGACCACGGAAAGACGACGCTGACGGCGGCCCTCACGAAGGTGGCCGCCGACAAGGGCTGGGCGAAGTTCATTCCGTACGACGAGGTGGCGAAGGCCTCCGAGTCGCAGGGCCGCCGCGATGCGACGAAGATCCTGACGATTGCCACGAGCCACGTCGAGTACGCGACGCCCAACCGGCATTACGCGCACGTGGACTGCCCGGGCCACGCCGACTACATCAAGAACATGATCACCGGCGCGGCGCAGATGGACGGCGCGATTCTCGTGGTCAGCGCGGTGGACGGCCCGATGCCGCAGACCCGCGAGCACGTGCTGCTCGCCAAGCAGGTGAACGTCCCGTACATGGTGGTCGCCCTGAACAAAGTCGATGCCGTGGACGATCCGGAACTCGTCGACCTGGTCGAGCTCGAAGTCCGCGAACTGCTGTCGTCCTACGGCTTCCCCGGCAACGATGTGCCGGTGGTCCGCGTGTCGGCGCTCGGCGCGCTGAACGGCGCGCCCGAGGGGGTCGACTCCGTGCTCAAGCTGATGGAAGCGCTCGACAGCTACATCCCGATGCCCGCGCGCGAGATCGACAAGCCGTTCCTGATGCCGATCGAGGACGTGTTCTCGATCTCCGGACGCGGCACGGTCGTCACCGGCCGGGTCGAGCGCGGCAAGGTCAAAGTGGGCGAGGAAATTGAAATCGTCGGATTCAAGCCGACGGAGAAGAAGGTCGTCACCGGCGTCGAGATGTTCCGCAAGCTCCTCGACTCGGGCGAAGCGGGCGACAACATCGGCGTGCTGCTGCGCGGCGTGGAAAAGGACGACGTGGAGCGCGGCCAGGTGCTGGCGAAGCCCGGCACGATCAAGCCCCACACGAAGTTCAAGGGTGAGGTCTACATCCTGTCGAAGGACGAGGGCGGCCGCCACACGCCGTTCTTCAACGGCTATCGTCCGCAGTTCTACATCCGCACGACGGACGTGACGGGATCGCTGAAGCTGCCGGAAGGCGTCGAGATGGTGATGCCGGGCGACAACACCAGCATCACGGCGGAACTGCACACGCCGGTGGCGCTCGAAAAGGGAGCCCGGTTCGCCATCCGTGAAGGCGGCCGCACGGTCGGCGCCGGCACGATTTCCGAGATTCTCGAATAGCACGGGGCGGGATTCGGGATCGGGGATTGGGGATCAGGGCCCCGGAAGCCCTGCTCCCAGGTCCCCAGTCCCGATCAGGATTCAGTCATGAGAGACATCATCGCGCTGGCGTGCACCGAGTGCAAACGCCGCAACTACAGCACGACGAAGAACAAGAAGAAGACGAGCGAACGGCTGGAGCTGAGCAAATTCTGCCGGTTCTGCCGCAAGCACGTGGCGCATCGAGAGACGAAATAAAGCTGGCAGCTTTCAGCCGTCAGAAAAGGTGGTCAGCTCTCGAGGGGTGACCCTGGGATGCTGCAAGCTGAGGACCGAGAGCTGACAGCTTCTTTTAGGCCAGTAGCTCAATTGGCAGAGCACCGGTCTCCAAAACCGGGGGTTGGGGGTTCGATTCCCTCCTGGCCTGCCACGAACCCCGGGATGTGATTCGGGACCGAATGTTATGAAGACGGCAATGGCGGAACACGAAAACTCCCTCGGCGAGCGCGCGCGTGAGAGTGTGACCGGCTGGTGGGGGCGCTCGCGGCGGTTCCTCTCCGAGGTCCGCAACGAGACCGCGCGTGTGACGTGGCCGAGCCGCAAGGAAGTCTACGCGACGACCCTGGTGGTCATTCTCACGGCCATCTTCTTCGGCGTCTATCTCGCAAGTGTCGATTTCGTTTTGACGACGCTGATGGACTGGTTCCTCGGGGCATTCAGAGCGGCATGACCAGCATGACCGACGATCGCACGAAGCAGTGGTACATCGTCCACACGTACTCCGGCTTCGAGAAGAAGGTATCGGAATCGCTGGCGCAGCGCGTCCAGGCCTACGGACTGCAGGACGAGATCGGCGAAATCCTGATCCCCACCGAGGACGTGGTGGAGATGCGCGGAGGCAAGAAGGTCGTCAGTTCGAAGCGGTTCTTCCCCGGCTACATCCTTGTCGAGATGCACATGTCCGACAACGCGTGGCACGTGGTGAAGAACACGCCAAAGGTCACCGGCTTCGTCGGGGCCGGCGCAAAGCCGACGCCGCTCACCCGTGAGGAGGTCGATCAGATTCTCCACCAGGTGACCGTCGCGGCCGAGAAGCCGAAGCCGAAGTACTCCTTCGAGAAGGGTGACCAGGTTCGGATCAACGAGGGGCCGTTCACGAGCTTCAACGGCACCGTGGACGAAGTGAACCTCGACCGGAACACACTCAAGGTGATGGTCACGATCTTCGGGCGTGCGACACCTGTCGAGCTGGATTTTTTACAGGTGGAGAAGCTCTAGGGAGCAGCGCTGATGGCAAAAAAAGTACAAGCGATGGTGAAGCTCCAGATTGCGGCGGGCAAGGCGACGCCGGCGCCGCCGGTCGGGACCGCGCTCGGTCCTCACGGCGTCAATATTATGGACTTCTGCAAGAACTTCAATTCGCGCACGGCGAAGGATGAGGGGCTGATTATTCCGGTCGTCGTGACGGTGTATGCCGACCGGTCCTACACCTTCATCACGAAGACCCCTCCGGCCTCGATCCTGCTCAAGCGGGCCGCGAACCTGGCCAAGGGATCGAACGAGCCCAACAAGACCAAGGTCGGGACCGTCACGAAGAAGCAGGTCGAGGACATCGCGAAGCTCAAGATGCCGGATCTGAACTGCGAGTCGGCCGACGCGGCGTACAAGACCGTGGCCGGTACCGCCCGCTCGATGGGGATTGATGTGATCGGCTAGCTTCCAGTTACCAGCTTCCAGTTACCAGCCACATCGTGGCCAGCTGGGAGCCGGAAGCTGGCAGCTGGCCGCGTTTTTTTGTGGGAGGTCGCCTCACGGCGGCCGTCAGCACCACCGAGGCAGCACATGCGCAAATCAGGCAAGAAATTTTCTGCCGCCAGGCAGCAGGTCCCCGAGCGTCCGCACACGATCGAGGATGCGATTCCTCTCATGCAGAAGGTGAAGTTCGCGAAGTTCGACGAGACGGTCGAAATCGCGCTTCGCCTGGGCGTGGACCCCAAGCACGCGGACCAGATGGTCCGCGGCACCGTCGTGCTGCCGCACGGGCTCGGCAGGACGAAGCGCGTCCTCGCGATTGCCGGCGGGGACAAGCAGAAGGACGCGCTCGAGGCCGGCGCCGACTTCGTCGGCGGCGAGGAGCTCGTCGACAAGATCCAGGGCGGCTGGATGGACTTCGATGCCGTCGTCGCGACGCCCGACATGATGCGCGCCGTCGGCAAGCTCGGCAAGGTGCTCGGTCCTCGCGGCCTGATGCCCAACCCGAAGACCGGCACCGTCACGCCCGACATCGCCAGGGCGGTCCGGGAGATCAAGGCCGGTAAGGTCGAGTTCCGCGTGGACAAGACGGGCATCGTGCACGCGCCGATCGGCAAGGCGTCCTTCCCGACGCAGAACCTGGTCGAGAACGCGCACGCGCTGGTCGACAGCGTGGTCCGCGCGAAGCCGTCCGCGGCCAAGGGCAAGTACCTGAAGAGCGTCACGCTCTCGTCGACGATGGGTCCGGGCATCGTCATCGATACGACCCACGTGACCGAAGCGGTGAAACACTAATGGCGATTACGAGAGCGAGCAAGGCCGCCGAGCTCGAGGAGCTCGAGACGGCGTTCCGGGGCACCGACAGTGCGGTGCTCGTGGATTACCGCGGGTTGAACGTGCCGGCCGTGACGGACCTGCGGCGGCAGGTGCGCGGCGTGCGGGGCCGTTACAAGGTCATCAAGAACTCGCTTGCGATTCGCGCCGTCAAGGGCACCGCCTTCGAGTCGCTGACCGAGCATCTCGTCGGGACGACGGCGATCGCGTACAGCGGCGACGATCCGGTCGCGCTGGCCAAAGTGCTGACGACGTTCGCGAAGACCGCTCCGTCGCTGCAGATCAAGGCGGCAGTCGTCCAGGGGCGGGCGATCAAGGCGGCGGAGGTCACCGACCTCGCGGCGCTTCCCGGCAAAGCGGAGCTTTACGCGAAGCTCCTGTTCGTCCTGCAGGCGCCCATGGTGCAGATCGTGAGCGTGCTCAGTGCCGCGCCGCGCGACCTGATGAGCGTCCTGGTGCAGGCGGAAAAGAAGAGATCGGAAACGTAAGAGGAAGCTCCCAGCTTCCAGCTTCCAGCTTCCGGCTGGATTGGCTGGCGGCTGGTAGCTGGCAGCTGGAAGCTTTCATCGTCAGGGAGAATTGAAATGGCCGAATTGAATCAGCAGCAGGTCGTCGACTACATCAAGGGAATTTCCGTCCTCGAGCTCTCGCAGCTCGTCAAGGAGCTCGAGAAGGAGCTGGGCGTGTCGGCGGCGGCGGCGATGCCGATGGCCATGCCGGCGGGCGGCGGCGGCGGCGCCGCGGCACCGGCGGAAGAGAAGACGGAATTCACGGCGACGCTCACCGAAATCGGCGGCAACAAGATCAACGTGATCAAGGTTGTTCGCGAAGTGACCAGCCTCGGACTCAAGGAAGCCAAGGATCTCGTCGAGGGCGCTCCCAAGCCGATCAAGGAAGGGATCCCCAAGGACGAGGCCGAGGCGATCAAGAAGAAGTT
>JALZOC010000271.1 GCA_030857365.1 Acidobacteriota bacterium | reverse complement strand
GGCCCAGCTCGTCGAGCTGGCAAGCGGGCCGACCGCGATGACCGGGACGGTTTCGGCGGGCCACTCGGTCGAGACGGTCAGACGGAGATTGGTCCGCTTCTCCATCTCCTCGATGAGCACCCTGATCGCCGTGCGTTCCTGAACTAGAAGCCTCGGGAAAGGGTGCCTGGAATGCCAGAGTGCCAGGGGGCCAGAGTGCCAGCGTGCCGGCTGGCGCAGGTGTCGTCACTTGCGCGGGGCGAGCGCCCTGGACACGCCATCCGCGGCGCGGCGGGTTGCCTCGATCAGCCGCGTCCGCAGCTCTTCGTCGCGCATCCGCATTTTCGGCGAAGAGACGCTGATGGCGGCAATCGAATGGCCGTCGGCGTCCAGAATAGGCGCGCCGAAGCAGCAGCCCTCGAGCACGCTCTCTTCCGCGTCGGTGCTGAACCCCTGGGCGCGGACGCGCTCGAACTCCCGGCGCAGCTCCACCTCGTCGGTGATCGTATGGTCGGTGAAGCGATGGATACCGTAGCTTCGAATCAGCCGATCGCGCACGTCTTCCCGCTGGAAGGCCGCGATGGCCTTGCCAAGCGAGCTGGCGTGCGGGGGGACGATGCGGCCGACAGTGTTGCCCATGCGAATGAGGTGCGGGCTCTCGACCGTGGCGACCACTTCAATCCGGTTTTCGAAGTGCATCGCGAGGCTGACGGTTTCGCGAAACTCGCGGCTCAGGTCCTTGATGGGCGGCATCGCCGCGTCGACGAGCAGGATCCGCAGCCGCCCGGGCGCCCATGCCCGCAGATCGGCGGCCACGCTGTAGCGGCCGGCCCCGTCACGCTCGATATACCCTGAGACTTCGAGCGTGTGCAGGATGCGGAACACCGAGCTCTTTGCGAGATCGATCCGCGACGTCAGCTCGTTGAGCGACAGGGGTTGGGCGCTCGAACGAAGAAGCGCGATGATATCGAGCGCCTTGCCGATGACTTTCGAGAAGTACTTGTCGGCGCGCGGGCGCACGGCGGGGGGCGTCTGACGCTGCGGGGCAAGCGCTCGGACGGTTCGAGGCATAGGGTGGATCTGCGCAGGGATGCGCCTGCTGGAGCGGCATGCTACTAAACACCCTAAGGATAAGCAAGTCCGTGACTTACGGAAAAGTTCGGGTGGCCCCATCCAGGACGCGGCAGTCCGGACTGTCCGCGTGAACAGCATTCTCCTCGACCCCGCGGAGCTCCGGCCCGACGGCCTCGTCCGGCTCACGGGGCCGCGCGCACGGCACATCATCGGAGTGCTCCGGAGCGGGCCGCAAGACCAGCTGCGCGTGGGCGTCTTGGATGGCGCGCCTGGCGTCGGCACCGTGCTGGCGATTGCCGGGGAGGCCGTCGAGCTGCGGTGCGAATTCGAGTCGGTCATCATGCCGCCACCGTGCGTGGACGTGCTCCTCGCGCTGCCGCGTCCCAAAGTCATGCGCCGCCTCTGGGCGCAGCTCGCGGCGCTCGGCGCCGGCCGGATCATCGTGACCAATGCCTCGCGCGTCGAGCGTAGTTACTTCGACACGCACGTCCTCAGCGAGGCATGCTACCGGCCGTTGCTCGTCGAGGGGCTGCAGCAGGCGCGCGACACGCGGCTGCCGAAGGTGATGATCCGCAGGCAGCTGAAGGTCCTGGTGGAGGATGAGCTCGACGCGCTGTTCCCGGAAGGGGTCCGCGTCGTTGCGATGCCCGGCGCGGTGAGGCCGCTGCGGACGGTGGTCCTGGAGAGCGTGGAGAAACGCGTCCTGCTGGCGGTGGGTCCCGAGGGCGGATGGACAACGTTCGAAATGGATCTCCTCGCGGCGCAGGGCTTTCAGATGGCGGGTGTCGGACCGCGTCCGCTGCGCACGGACACCGCCTGCATCGCGCTGCTCGCGATCGCACACGACGCGCTCGCGGCACGATCTTCGGCTTTGCGTGCCTGAAGGGACGCCTCCAGGTGGTCACGGCCGCGATGGGCTACTCCGGCATCAGGAATGATTTTCATGCTGGCGCTTCGGCACGAGTAGGTCAGAGCCTCGTGGTGCAGCCCGGGCGGCAGCGGCACGGGATCGTGTGATCGCCGACCGTCGCGTAGTCGTAGGTGAGCTCCTCGCCCGCGGCGATGAAGCGCGAGGCGCGGATCCAGATCGTCGTGTCGACCACCTGGAACCAGCAGTTGGGCCGGCACGCGTGATTGATGTATCGCGCGACGTTGCCGCCGACCGCAGCGTCGCGGCTCCACCGGCGGTTCACACGGAACACCCAGATGCACCCCTCGCGCAGGTACTGCTCTTCCCGGAGCGCGACCTGATCGTTCCGCACGAGCTCGCCGGCATAGTCGATAATCCGCGTGTTCTTGCTGATGGGTTCGGCCGCGAACACGCCGTAGCCGTGCAGTTTCGAGCGCCGGCGGATGATTCGGGGCAGCGTCATACGCGACCCCTTCTTCGTCGGCCATGAAGGAGGAGGCCCGCGCGGCAACCCATCAGGCGACGGCACTTCTCGCTTCGCCAATCCAGCGTCCGAATCCGAACGTAGTCACTGTTGCACGCTGCGCAAGGCGTCGCTGCGGCCGAAACGGCTGCGAAGGAGGACCGAATAATGAGAATACGACGAGGACGAGCGGGGGCCATCATGGCTCTGGTCGTGATTGCTGGTATTGTCGCGCAAGGATCCAGTCATCGGGAAGCCCCGGGCATCACAAAAACCCCAAAGCTGGACGGCACGGACTTCTACATGTTCCGCAGCTACGAGCCCGGGCGTGACGGTTTCGTGACGCTCATCGCCAATTACATCCCACTGCAGGATCCGTACGGTGGCCCGAATTACTTCACGCTGGATCCGGACGCAGTGTACGAGATCCACCTCGACAACAATGGTGACGCCATCGAGGATGTGACGTTTCAGTTCCGTCCGTCAATCCTGGTGAAGGACCTCGCGGTCGACGCGGGCGGCATGATGGTTGCCGTCCCGCTCATCAACATCGGCCAGATTGGGCCGGCCGCGGGCAACACGGCGAATCTCAACCGGGAAGAGAGCTACAGCGTCAACATCATCCGCGGCGATCGACGCTCGGGCGCCTCGGCCGCGATCACCAATGTGGCCGACGGATTGTCGTCGTTTCGGAAGCCCGTCGATAACATCGGCAACAAGTCGATTCCGGCGTATGCCGCATACGCCAGCGACCATGTCTACGACATTGCCATCCCCGGCTGTGCGGCGGGCCGCATGTTCGTCGGGCAGCGCAAGGATCCCTTTGTGTTCAACCTCGCCGAGACGTTCGATCTCGTCAACGTCACCAACCCCCTCGGCGCGGAGAACGCCGAGGCGGACGACCTGGCGGACAAGAACGTGACATCGTTCGTCCTGGAAGTCCCGACGGCGTGCATCGTGGCGTCGGGCCAGACGATTGTCGGCGGCTGGACGACGGCAAGCCTCGGGGTGGGCGTCACCCCGGGAGGGTCTACACCGGGGGCGGCCTCCTGCCCGTCGGGCCAACCGGCCGCGCAGAAGCCGGCAGACAGCCCGGCCGTGACCTGGGTCCCGGATCAGAGCTGCCAGGGTTGGGTTCCCAACAATCATCCCGCCCGTCGGGGCGGTCCAGGAGCGGGAGCGCCCGCCCCCCCGCCCGCGCAGGGCACTCAGGTCTCGCGCCTCGGTTCGCCGCTGGTCAACGAGATCGTCATCGGGCTGAAGGATAAGGATCTGTTCAACTCGGCCGAGCCGACTCAGGACGCAGCGCTCGCAGCGTACGTCACCAACCCCGCCTTGCCGGAGCTGCTCGAGATTCTCTTTGGCAGCGCCGGCGTGCGGGCTCCCAATAACTTCCCGCGCGGCGATCTGGTGGCCGCGTTCCTCACCGGCATCGCCGGTGTGAACCAGCCACCCGGTGTGGTCCCCTCGGAGATGCTGCGGCTCAACACGGCGACTGCTCCGGTGGCCCCTGCCAGTCAGAGCCGCCTGGGCGCCCTCGGCGGCGACAACGCCGGCTTCCCGAACGGTCGGCGGCCGGGCGACGACATCATCGACATCGAGCTTCGGGTCGCCATGGGCGTGTTGTGCCATGCGTTCCCGGGGGCGTTCGGTTGCGGGCCTGCGGATGCCCCGTCAGGTCTGCTTCCCTTCACGGACGGCGCGTTTGTTGACGCGTCCTTCACCGACCCGTCATTTCCGTATCTGCGGACGCCGCTGTCGGGTTCACCGAACAGCACGCCGTAGCCAGTCCTGCCGTCAGGACGGCGCAATCTGCGCCGTCCTGACGTTTCGAATCGCGGAAACATGCGGCAGCGCCGGCCCGGTTCGGAGGTCGGGCCCAACGCCGCCAGGCCGGCCCCGGGGACTATGCGGCAGAACCTCTCGATGCGATCGCACCGCGGGCTCATGGCTCTTCTGCTGACGCTCGGCGGCGTCTCGACTGCTGCGCACGACATGTGGATCGAGCCCACCTCGTACGTGCCGGAAGCCGGCAAGGTGGTGGGCCTGCGACTGCGGGTCGGAGAGAACTTTCTCGGCGACCCGCTGGTGCGCGATCCGTCGTTGATTGAAAAGTTCGTCGTCGCCGACGCGACCGGGATCAAGCCAGTCGCCGGCCGCGACGGCGGGGACCCTGCCGGCCTGATCCGCTCCACCGACCAGGGTCTGCTCGTCGTCGGATACCAGAGCAAGCCCAGCCCAGTCGTGCTGTCGCCGGCGAAGTTCAATCAGTACCTTACGGAAGAGGGTCTCGAGGACATCATCGCGCTGCGGGCGAAACGTGGCGAGGGCGCGGCGGACGCGCGGGAAGTCTTCACCCGCTGCGCCAAGTCCCTGCTGCTGCTCGGGCCTCCGACAGCCGCTCAACGCGATCGCGTGCTGCAGTTCACGCTGGAACTCACAGCGGAGCGGAACCCCTACATAATGGCAGCGGGACAGAATCTTCCGTTGAGATTGACGTACAAGGATCGGCCGCTCGCCGGCGCGCTCGTGGTTGCCATCAGTCAACGCAAACCGTTGGACAAGGTTTCTGCGCGGACAGACAAGGCGGGGCGGGTGCGGCTTC
>JALZOC010000270.1 GCA_030857365.1 Acidobacteriota bacterium | reverse complement strand
GAAGAACTATCCTCACTGGCAGCCGAAGACCGAGATGGACGACAAGCTGCTGATCCTGGAGGACACGAACGGGGACGGCAGGGCCGACAAGCGGACGGTGTTTGCCGGGGATCTCAACAGTCCGACAGGGTTCGAGTTCTACAACGGCGGGGTGATCGTCGGTCACCAGCCAAACGTCCTGTTCCTGAAAGACACGGACGGCGACGACAGGTACGACGTCAAGGAGTATCTGCTGCACGGCTTCGACTCGGCCGACACGCATCACGCGATCAACAGCTTCACGTTCGATCCGGGCGGCGCGCTCTACATGCAGGAAGGAATCTTCCACCGCACGCAGGTCGAAACCCCCTGGGGCCCGACCCTGCGGCAGGCCGATGGCGGCGTGTTCCGTTTCGAGCCGCGCACCTGGAAGGTGGATGTCTACATCCCGATGAATTTTCCGAACCCCCACGGCCACGTCTTCGATCGCTGGGGGCGCGACATCGTGTTCGACGCCACCGGCGGGCAGCCGTACTACGGTCCGTCCTTCTCCACGAAGAAATACTACCCCGCGATGGAGACCAAAAACGCGCCGAAGCCGGGCCCTGTGCGCGTCCGCCCCGTGGGCGGCACCGAGCTCATCTCGAGCCGCCACTTCCCTGACGAGATGCAGGGAAACATGGTCGTGCTGAACACCATCGGATTCCGCGGGCTCCTGAACTACACGATCGCCGAGGACGGCGCCGGGCTGAAGTCCACCGAGGTCGATCCGATCCTCCAGTCGTCCGACGAGAACTTCCGCCCGGTCGACGCCGAAGTCGGACCCGACGGCGCGCTGTACTTCCTCGACTGGCACAACCCGATCATCGGCCACATGCAGCACAACCTCCGCGACACGTCTCGCGACCACGAGCACGGGAGGATCTACAGGGTCACGTATCCGGGCCGGCCGCTCGTGCAGCCGGCGAAGATCGACGGTCAGCCGATTCCGGCGCTGCTCGAGCTCCTGAAGGAGCCGGAAGATCGCGTGCGCTACCGCGCCAAGATCGAGCTGAGCGAACGCGACACGAAGGAGGTCCTCACGGCGCTCCAGGCCTGGATCGGAAAGCTCGATCCAAGGGCGGCGCAGTACGAACACCAGATGATGGAGGCGCTCTGGGTGCAGCAGTGGCACAACCGCGTGGACGACGGGCTGCTGCGGAAGATGCTGCGATCGAGCGAGCCGTGGGCGCGGGCGGCAGCGACGCGCGTGCTCTGCTACTGGCGTGATCGGGTCGACAACCCGCTCGCACTGCTGAAGGTCCAGGCCACCGACGAGCATCCAGCGGTGCGGCTGGAGGCCGTCAGGGCGGCGAGCTTCTTCCAGAACGCGGAAGCCGCCGCGGTGGCCCTCGCGTCCCTGGATCATCCGCAGGATCGCTTCCTGACCTACACGCTGGACCAGACGATGGCGACACTCAAGCCGTTCGTGCGCTGATGCACGCCCTTCTCACATCGACGCTGCTCGTGGCGACGCTATGGTCTCCCGCGCCTCCGGCGGCTGTCGCGGGCTCGCAGGAGCCGGCGCCTCGCATCCTGCTCGATCAGTCGCCTCGCGCGGTCGAGTATCAGCTCGGGCGCCTCACCAACGACGAGCTGTCCCGCATCGAGCGGCAGCCGAACGACCCGAAGTACCGGCCGATCTATTACGCGCTGCTCACGCGCAAGGGGCTCGCGCGACCGCTGCGCGACGAAGCCATCGCCGCTCTGACGAAGATGGACGCCGCGACGCCGAGCCAGGTGCTGATGCAGGCGCTCGCGAAGCTGAAGGCGGGGCCTGAGGGGGACGCGGAAACCGCCGATCAACTGCTGACCATGCTGCTCGCCCAGCCGGCACAGACGCTCAGAGGGGAGCGCGAGTTGTTCGTCAAGGCAGCGGCGGCAGGCGAGTCGCTCGCGCCTCGTGGCGCCTACGGCGCGATGATGGTCGCGGACGGCGAGCCCGGGCCGGCGTGGGAGATCGCCGTGAAGAACGGCGGCCTGCCGGAGTTGCTCCGCAGCGTGCCGCGGCTGGGGGGCGCGGAGGAACTGCGTGGGAAGCTCTTCGCGCCAGTCTCCGCGCTCCTGAACGAAGCGCCCGATGCGGCGACGCGAGCCGCGGCCGTAGCGGCTCTCGGCTGGACGCGTCCGGACGCCGCGACGTTCAACCTGCTCGCACGCGAGCTCGCCGATCCTTCACGCGGAGCCGATGCCGCGACGCGTGCCGCCGCCATCGCATCGCTGCAGCGGATTCCGGAGAGTGCCTGGCCGAAAGACACACTCGAGCCGCTTGCGCGCGCCGTTGTCGCGATGATCAAGGAAGCGCCGCAGGCGCAGAGGACGGAACCGGCCATCGTCGACGCCGTGCAGCTCGGCGAGAAGCTGGCGGCCGTGCTGCCCGAGGAGGCCCGGCGGACGGTCCGCCGCGACATCCGGGCGCTCGGCGTCAGAGTCATCACCGTTGGCGCCGTTCCCGAGCAGCTCCTCTTCGATCTCAAATGGTTCGTCGTCGAAGCGGGGAAGCCCGTCCAGATCGTGTTGACGAACCCCGACACCATGCCGCACAACCTGGTCGTCGGCCAGCCGGGATCCGTCCGCGAGATCGGCGCCGCCGGCGCCGCCATGCCGCTGACGTCGGACCCGAACATCAAGCCGTATGTACCGGCGATCCCCCAGGTGCTCGCGGCCACCCGGCTCCTGAACAACGGCGAGACCGACCGGCTGAACTTCACCGCGCCCGCCGAACCCGGCGAATACGTCTATGTCTGCACGTTCCCCGGCCACTGGATCCGCATGTACGGCGTGATGCTGGTCGTGGAGAGCCTCGAAGCGTGGGAAGCGAAGCCCACGGAACCCACCGACCCGCTCACGGGGAAGCCGTCCGGGCCGCAGAGGCACTGAACATCGACTTCGGCTTCCAGCTTCCAGCTTCCAGCTTCCAGTTCAAGTCCCGTCTCGCTGTGGCGGATCCAGACGGGGGCCCTGGCAACTGGAAACTCGGACCGGGAGCATGCAACTCAGTCCGACAGGCTGAACGCAACCTTGACCGTCATGGCGACGTCGACGGGCGCGCCGTTCAGCAGCGTCGGGTCGAACCGCCACTGGCGGACCGCGTCCACTGCCGCGACGGCGAAGTCGGGGTGGATGCTCGCGCTCAGCACCCGGACCGAGTGGACCGCGCCGTCCTGGCCGATCACCGCATCGATCGGGACGATACCCTCGCGCCCGGCGTCGCGCATCGCCGGCGGGTACACGGGGCGTACGTCAACAAGCTTGCGCGGGATGCGGATGTTGCCTCCGACCCTGACCGGCTGCGCGCCGGCCGGGCGCGCCGTTGCCGGCGGCGTGGCGGGGCGCTGATCCATGACGTTGACGCTTTCGCTGACGGCTCCCACCTGCAGCGTGACGGCACGGTCCCAGTCCCGCGCGCTTCGAAGCGCCAGCTCGTGGCGCAGCGGCCTGAACCCGGCCAGTCCGGCCTTGAGCACGTACTCTCCCGGCGCGATCTGCGGGAATTCGAAGCGACCGCTCGCGTCACTCACAGCCCGCCATGTGTTCTGGCCCGCATCTTCGACCGTGATCTCCACCGACGGCAGCACGGCGCCTGTCGCGTCGTACACGGATCCGCTCAAGGGTCTTGGCGTGGTTTGCCGCGCGTTGAACGCGGCAATCGGGAGTGTGACGACGAGCAGCAGCACGGAGGTCAGCGCGGCGGCCCGGAGTGACAGGGGCCGGCGGTCGAGAGCGGGATTCAACATGGCGGCAAATCTCCTTTCGAGGGTTGACGAGCGGGCTATTGGCGTGGCGGCTGCCCATGCGGAGCCTGGGCGCCGGCAGAGTCGTGCGAGCTCCAGCAGGTGCGCGGCATATTCCCGCGGGCCCACGCCGGCGCGGAGGACGGCGTCGTCGCACGCCACCTCGCTGTCGCGCCGGAGGCGGGCGCATACGGCCCAGACGAGCGGATTGAACCAGTAGACGATCCGCAGCAGGTCCGCGCTGATCTGCACGGCCCAGTCGTGGCGCCGGATGTGCGCGAACTCGTGCGTGAGGACGACGCGGACGCGATCCTCGCTCCATTCGCGGGCGTGCGCCGGCAGGAGCACCCGCGGACGAAACAGCCCGAAGGTCGCGAGGAGATCGGGTGTGTCGGTGTGGCAGATCATCACGGGGCGCCGAAGCCCGCAGCCTGCCGACATTTCGTCGGCCAGGTGCGCCCACTGATCCCCTTGCGCCCGCCGGGCGCGACGGGCGATCCACCGCAGCCGGGCCAGCCCTGTCAGCAGCACCCCCGCACCGACGAGGACCCCCCCGCCCCAGAGGACGGCAGCGAGCTGCGCGAGAGTCACTGCCGGCGAGTTGGCGGGCGCGCCCGCCACGACGGAGGGCGCCGAGGGGATCGTTGCGGGCGCCGGCTGCTGCACTTGCGCGGCGCGGGGGGGCGACAGGTGCCAGGAGGGGAGCACCAGGCTCAACGGCGCAACTCCGGCAGCGGCGAACATGGACGCCGCGAGCACCGCGTGGCGCAGGGCGGCAGAGCGGGCGCGAAGCAGCCGGCGCGCTCCGAGCCCGGCAAGCAGGATCAGCGACACGCGCAGCGCGAGATCGGCAAGGATCATCATCGGACGTCGCTCCTCGCCGTCCTCACCAGCTCGGCGATGCGCGCGAGCTCCTCGTCCGTGACCCGCGCCGCTTCCCCTCCCAGCAGGGCGGCCACGACGCTGGCGCTGGATCCATCGAAGAACGTGTCGACGAGGTGCTTCAGCGCGGACTTGCGCGCCGCACGGCGAGGCACCATCGGCATGTATACGTACCGCAGGCCTTCCTCGTCGTGCCTGACGTGCCCCTTCTGCTCCAGGACGCGCAGCTGCGTGCGCACGGTCGAGTCGCTGGGCGATCCGGGAAGCCCCTCGCGCACCTCCCCGGCGGTGGCTCGGCCGAGCCGATACAGCACGTCCATGATCTGCCGCTCACGCCTGGTCAGGACGGCGTGAAGCCGCGTGCCGGCGCTGCTATCTTTATAACGCATATGTTACTTAC
>JALZOC010000269.1 GCA_030857365.1 Acidobacteriota bacterium | reverse complement strand
AGCCGATCGTCTACACCGCGGCCATCGACCGCGGGTACACGCCGACGACCACGATCATGGATACGCCGGCGACCTTTGCGGGCGCTGCCGGGTCCCCGACGTATTCGCCGCTCAACTACGACCACCGGTTCGAAGGGGCCGTCACGCTCCGGCGCGCCCTCGAGGACTCGCGCAACATCCCGGCGGTCCGCGTGATGGAACAGCTCGGACCGCGCCAGGTCGTCTCGTACGCCAGGCGTCTCGGCCTCGAGTCCCCCATCCCGCCCTATCTCGCCGTCGCACTCGGAGCGGCGGAAGCGACGCTCCTCGAGATGACGAGCGCCTACTCCGCGTTTCCAAACCAGGGCGTGCGGATGCAGCCTTATTCAATCCTGAAGGTGGCCGATCGCGAGGCGAACCTCCTCGAAGAGAACAGGCCCGAGCCGAAGGATGCGATTCGCTCGGACACGGCGTTCGTCATGACCAACCTGCTCCGTGGGGTCGTGCAGCGCGGGACCGCGATCAAGGCAGCGTCGCTGAACTGGCCCATCGGCGGGAAGACGGGAACGACGGACGACTACACCGACGCGTGGTTCATCGGCTTCGATCCCGACATCACCCTCGGCGTCTGGGTCGGGCTGGATCAGAAGAAGCCCATCGGGCGCAACCAGACCGGCGCCGAAGCGGCGCTCCCCATCTGGATGGACGTGATGAAGGCCTGGATTGGCGATCGCAAGGAGCCCCCCACGTTCGACGCACCGGGCAACATTGTGTTCGTGTCGATCGACAAGGCCTCGGGCAGCCTCGCCAATCCCGGAACGCCCGGCGTAATCTCGGAGGCCTTCATCGCCGGCACGCAGCCCGGCTCGTTCAGCCAGTAGCTCTCCCCTACTCGTCGTCCGCCACGGCCTGCCCGAGCGTGCCCGAGGCTTTCCGCATCAGGTACGTCTTGATGAAGACGTCGATATCGCCGTCAAGCACGCGGCTGACGTCGCCGACCTCCTCCCTGGTCCGGTGATCCTTGATCAATTGATACGGGTGCAGGACGTAGCTGCGGATCTGGCTGCCGAAGGCGATGTCCTTCTTCTCCCCGCCGAGCTGATCGAGCTTTGCCTGCTGCTCTTTCAGCTTCAGATCGTAGAGCCGCGACTTGAGCACCTTCATGGCGGAATCACGGTTGCGATGCTGCGAGCGCTCGTTCTGGCACGACACGACGATGTTGGTCGGGAGATGGGTGATCCTGACCGCGGAGTCCGTCACGTTGACGTGCTGCCCCCCGGCGCCGCTCGACCGGTAGGTGTCGATGCGCAAATCCTTGTCGTCGATTTCCACATCAACGTCCTCCGGCAGTTCGGGCCAGACGAACACGGAGGCGAACGAGGTGTGCCGGCGCGAGGCCTGGTCGAAGGGAGAGATGCGAACCAGCCGGTGCACACCGGCTTCCGCGAGCATCAGGCCGTAGGCGTAATCGCCGACGATCGTCATCGTCGCCCCCTTGATCCCCGCCTCGTCGCCAGGCTGCAGATCCATGACGTCCCGCTTGAACCCGCGGCGCTCCGTCCACCGGAGATACATGCGCAGCAGCATCTCCGCCCAATCCTGCGACTCGGTGCCCCCGGCGCCGGGGTGGATGCTCACGATCGCGTTCTTGAGATCGTGTTCGCCGCCGAGCATCTTCTTCGTCTCGCCGGCGTCCACCTGCGCGGCGAGCTCGTCGAGCCCGTGGCTGAGGTCTTCGAGCACCGGTTCCCCGGCCTGGAGCCATTCCACGAGCACCGCGAGATCCTCGACCCGGCGCCGCAAGGCATCGGACAGGTCGCGATCCTGCTCCAGCCGGCGCCGGCGCTGCAGCAGCTTCTGCGCGTTGGTCTGATCCTTCCAGAAATCCGGATCCGAGACGCGCTGCTCTATCGTCGCGAGTTCTTGGGCGGGGCGGGACGCGTCAAAGATAGCTCCGCAGATCGGAGGCGCGGCGCGCCAGGTCCTGATACCTGCGAAGCTGTTCGTCTACATGGAGGGCCATAAGAAAGCTGTCACGTGCAACACGGGCTACGTGCGGGATATTCTACCCCGCAGGCGGCGGGTTGCAAGCAGCGCGGCGATCGTCAGCGCGAGCGACAGCCACGCGACGAGGTCGCCGATCCGGCTGTACACAGTTCGATCGGTCAGGAATCGCAGGTCCTGGACGACAAGCGCGGGTTCGAAGAGCGGCGTCCTGTCGAGGACGCGGCCGTACGGGTCGACGAATCCGCTGATCCCGGTGTTGGCCGCGCGCGCCAGGAACCGGCCCTGCTCGATGGCACGCAAGGCCGCCTGGTCCCAGTGCTGGTACGCGGCGGACGAGCGGCCATACCACGCATCGTTGGTGATCGTCGTCAGCAGCTCGCTCCCATCCTGCACGAACCGGCGAATCAGGTTCGGGTAGATCACCTCGTAGCAAATCGCCGTGCTCACCAGGTGCTCTCCGACCGGCAGGAGCACGGGGTCGCGGCCCGGGGTGAACTCGGAAACGGCCTCGACGAGCGGGCCGACGAAAAACAGAAGCGTCTTGAGGGGCACGTATTCGCCGAACGGCACCAGCTGCATCTTCCGGTACACCGCCCCCGTCGTGCCATCCGGCTTCACCAGGAACGCGGCGTTGTACAAGCGCGGCGCCGGCGCGGTGGTCCCGGTCGTGCTCCTGACCGGCTCCACCTGATCGCTGCCGATGAGGAGCGTCGCGCCGGATTCGCGCGCGAGCCGCCGGACCGTCGAGGCGCCGATGAGGTCATCCTCGAAGAACGCGGGGTAGGAGGACTCCGGCCACATGACGAAGCTGGCGCCCTTCTCGAGCGCGCGCCTGGTCATGTCGACGTACAGGGCGGTGATTGCGCCGCGAAGCGCGGGATCCCACTTCTGCTCCTGCGCGACATTTCCCTGCAGGACGGCGACGCGGACCGGCGCGCCGCGCGAGAGCAGTGTGGAGCCGTTCAGCCGTGCCTGCCCCCACAGCACCGCCGTCACCAGCACCGCCGCCGTGGAGGCGGCGTACACCCACCGCAGGCGTCCGCGATCGAGCACGACGAGGGCGGCCGCTGTCGATACGCTCGCCAGGAGCGCCGACAATCCGTACACCCCCACGAGGGACGCCGCTTGCGCAACGGGCAGAATCGACACCTGGCTGTAGCCGAGGAGCATCCACGGGAACCCGTCCCACACGTACTGACGGCCGAGCTCGGTCGCCACCCAGATGGCAGGCGCCAGGAGGAGAGCGGGAGTGCCGAGCCCCCGGTGAACGCGCGCCAGGATCAATGCAAAGGCCGCGGGAAAGAGCGCAAGGTACGCCACCAGCACGGCGGCGACGAGGATGGCGAGCGGCACGGCAAGCCCGCCGAATGCCGCCATCGTTTCGACGAGCCAG
Source organism: Acidobacteriota bacterium (assembly GCA_030857365.1). Lineage (GTDB taxonomy): Bacteria > Acidobacteriota > Vicinamibacteria > Vicinamibacterales > 2-12-FULL-66-21 > JALZOC01. Next base: position 1,664 of record JALZOC010000269.1, on the reverse strand, counting down.
TACAGCGTCAGCGCAAAGTACACGCTACCGGCGAGCAGGCCGAGAAAGAAGGGCCGCGACCCGCGGTGCGACGCCCTCGCGGTCGCGATGACGAGCGGCGTCAGGGCTATCCAGGCGAACGCCGGATGGCCGAATTTCGGAAAGCTCAGGGCAAGCAGCACCCCGGACAGGAGCGCTAGCGCAAAATCCAGGACTGGAACTTTTCTTCCTTCTTGATCCGCTGGGACACCTGCTCGGCCTCGCTTCGATCCTTGTAGCGCCCGACCTGCACCTTGTAGAAGGGCTGGCGCGCCCCCGGCGACGGACTCACGAGGAAGGCCGGATATCCCTTCGCCTCGAGCCGCTTCGCCAGGGAGGCCGCGTCCGCCTGTTCCCGGGTGGCGATGACCTGGACGAGCCAGATACCCGGAGTCCCGGATTCCGGCACGTCCGAAGCTCTATCCTTCTGCGAAGGGACGGGAGCCGGAGCCGGAGCGTTCGGCGCAGGTTCGGGCGGAGCAGCCGGCGTAGCCGGAGGCGGCGCGGAACCCTCACTGATGGAGGGAGGGACCGGTTGCGCGTCCTCCTCGAGGGCCACGGGGGGCGGGTCGCCGGCTGGCGGCGCGGAGTCGGCCATCGGCGAAGCCTCGGGCGGCGCAGAGGCCGAGGACACGGCGTCGTTCGCGCGCGGCTCGCGTGCTCCGCGCCCGACGAGCACCCCAAAGAGGAACACCCCCACGACGACACTGGTCGTGACGATGAACAGGAAGACGAGTTGCTTCCCGCTCAGCTGAATTTCGTGGAAGCCGTCTTCAGTCGTGTCGCGTGAAACCTCAGACACGCCTTACGCCTTGTTCCGACCTGTCAGCACGTTCATCAGCTCAATGGGCAGCGGGAAGATGATCGTCGAATTCTTCTCTGACGCGATCTCCGTGAGCGTCTGGAGGTAGCGCAGGGTGATGGTGACGGGTTCCTTCGCGATGACTTCGGCCGCCTGCGCCAGCTTCTCGGATGCCTCCAGCTCGCCGGCCGCGTGGACGATTTTAGCACGCTTCTCCCGCTCGGCTTCGGCCTGCTTGGCCATCGCCCGCTGCATGTCGGGCGGGAGGTCGACCTGTTTCACCTCGACGGAGGAGACCTTCACGCCCCACGGATCGGTATGCTGATCGAGGATCTCCTGGAGCTCCCGGTTGAGCCGCTCGCGCTGCGACAGCAGGTCGTCGAGCTCCACCTGCCCCAGCACGCTCCGCAACGTCGTCTGCGCGAGCTGGGAGGTCGCGTAGTGATAACTCTCGACTTCCACGATGGCGCGGCGCGGATCGATGACGCGAAAGTAGACGACGGCATTGACCTTCACCGACACGTTGTCGCGCGTGATGACGTCCTGCGGCGGCACGTCCATGACGATCGTCCTCAGACTGACGCGCACCATGCGGTCGAGCGGGGCGAAGACGAAAACCACTCCGGGTCCCTTGGGGGCGCTGAGGAGCTTTCCCAGCCTGAACACCACGCCCCGCTCGTACTCGTTCAGGATCTTGATAGAGCTGAGGAGATAGAAAACGACGATGGCCACTACGATCAGAACGGGGGAAATCAGCACGGTGTGCCTCCGGAGGGGATCATATCTTCGTTCCGGGTTCCGGGTTCGGGGTTCGGGGTTCAGGTTCCGGGTTCGGGGTTCGGGG
>JALZOC010000268.1 GCA_030857365.1 Acidobacteriota bacterium | reverse complement strand
GGTGAAGGGGCACTGCAGGAATTCCACTTCGGACACGTATCGCGGCGACGGCTGGGTGCGCGTGGAGGTGGAGGTCCTCGGTCCCGACCGGGTCAGGCACATGGCGGGGGGGCGGACGGTGCTCGAGTACGAGTCGCCGCAGATAGGCGGGGGCAATGTGATCAACTTCAACCCGGCGGTGAAGATCGACGGGAAGCCGCTCTCGGAAGGCTACATCGCCATCCAGGGGGAGAGCCACCCGACCGAGTTCCGCAAGATTGAGCTGCTCAACCTGTCCGGCTGCATGAAGCCGGACGCCGCGAATTTCAAGTCGTACTACGTGCACCGCGACGACACGGAATGCAAGTAGGAAGGCTGAAGTTCGAAGGCTGAAGTCTGAAGTTCGAATGTTTCCTGTGGGTGTCTGTGTTATGACGTCGTTTCGACCCGTGGCCGCGATCGCGTCAGCGGCGCTTCTTGTGTTGCTCGTCGCCGTGAATGCGGCGGCGCGGCCGGACGCAGCACAGGGGCGCGGCGGCGATCCCTTCGCCGGTCAGCCGCGAATCAATGCGCTCATCATCAGCGGCGGCTGCTGCCACGATTACAGCGGGGAAGCCAAGGTGCTGATGGACACCATCTCGAAGGTGCTCCCGGTCGACTGGACGCTGGCGCTCCAGGGCGGCCGCGGCACGGTGGGGAAGATCCTGCTCTACGACACCCCGAACTGGAGCGCGGGCTTCGACATCGTCATTCACAACGAATGCTTTGCGAATGTGACGGATCCGGCCTACCTGCGGAGGATCACGGCGGGGCACCGGGGGGGAGTGCCCGCGATGGTCATCCACTGCTCCATGCACTCATATCGCGCCGCCGAAGTGGACGACTGGCGTGAGTTCCTGGGCGTCACGAGCCGGAGCCACACGAAGCTGCACAACATTGCCGTCAAGATCGTCGCGACGGGCGAAGGTGCGCTGGCGGGGATGAAGAAGGGCTGGACCACGCCCGCCGACGAGCTCTACGTGATCGACAAGATCTGGCCGAATGCGAAGCCGCTTGCGACTGCCGTCAGCCCCGAAGACGGGAAGGAGTACCCGCTCGTCTGGACCAACCAGTACAACGGCACGACGCGCGTCTTCGGCACGACAATCGGGCACAGCGAAGCAACGTGGAACGATCCCGTGTTCCAGGATCTCCTCACGCGCGGCTTCAAGTGGGCCCTCAAGCGCGAGTGAGAAGCGCCGCGGAATCCTCGAGGAGGGAACGAGCAGGCTCGCTAGATCACACCGTCTTCGGATCCGGGTGCACCCACGGTCCGCGATACGGCCGCTGCAGCAGCTTGTTCGCCTCGGGATCCCGCGCCACGACGCCGTTTGCGTGATCCCACTCGAGCGATCGGCCGAGCTGCATCGACAGGTTCGCCAGGATGCACGACGTCGCCGAGATGTAGCCCTGCTCGATGTCGGCGACAGGAGTACGCCGCGACTCGATCGCCTGGAGGAAATCCTTCATGTGGGCGCGGATGGCCGGCGCGACGTGCCGCTCGAGGTCCTTTTCGGTCCGGTCCTCGGGGAACTGATCCAGCTCCATCGTCACTTCCTCCTGCACCGGCGCCTGGCCCTTCGCCGTCGGGATGAAGTCGTAGCCATTGACGCTGGTCTTGAGCGTCCCCTTGTCCCCGTAGAACGTCGCGCCCCACGGATACTTCGGATCGGGCGCCGCGCCGTAGGTGCGGTGCGTCCAGACGACCTGCAGATTGGGAAAGTCGAACGTCGCGATCTGTGAGTCGCTGATGTTCGCCTTGCTCGCCTTGTCGACCAGGATGCCTCCCGACGAGCTGATGCGCGTCGGCATCCCGAGATCCATCATCCAGCGCACCATGTCGAGCATGTGCACGCACATGTCGCCGACGATGCCGTTGCTGTATTCCATGAAGGCGCGCCACCGGCGCGGGTGGACCAGGTTGTTGTAGGGGCGCATCGGCGCCGGCCCCGTCCACATTTCGTAGTCGAGCGACTCGGGCGGCGCCGTGTCCGGCGGATTCTCCCTCGCCCGCATATGGTAGTAGCAGTAGATCTCCACGAGGCCGATGGTGCCGAGGCGGCCTTCCCGCACGATCTGATCCCGGGCGCGGACCAGGTGCGGCGTGCTGCGGCGCTGCATGCCGACCTGCACGACCCGCTTGTACTTGCGCGCCGCCGCCAGCATCGCCTGACCCTCGACAACGTCGACGCTGATCGGCTTCTGCACCCAGACGTCGACACCCGACTTGACCGCCTCTATCATCGGGAGCGCATGCCAGTGATCCGGCGTGCCGATGAGCACGATGTCGAGATCCCGCTCGCGCAGCATGGCCCGGTAGTCGCTGTACGTGCGCGGTTTCTTCTTCGAGAGCTGCCGCGTGGCGACCAGGTTCGCGGCGTCGGAGAGCATCTGTTTGTCGACGTCGCAGAGCGACACGACCTCTACGGGGGCCACCTGGATCAGGCGCAGCAGGTCGACCTTGCCGTACCAGCCCGTCCCGATGAGACCGACGCGCTTGCGCGTCTCGGCCAGCTGCCCGGCGTAGGCCGGAAGGCTCGACACCGCCAGCGCGGCGGCACTCTGTTTGATGAAGTCGCGACGATACATGGGGACACTCACCTTTACGCTAACTTATTGACCTGTAACACCCGGATGCACCCGCTATTCAGCGGCGAGGCCAGGCCACTCCGGGACGCTCTTCGCCGCGCGGACGCCCCTCACGATCGCTTCGGCCACGACGTCGGCCGCCAGCGCGCCGATCACGGTGAGCTGCAGGTTGGGGCGCTGGAGCTTTCGCGTGGACACCGCGATCAGCTGATCGCCGTCCCCCGTCGTGTGGTACGGCCGGATCGCGCGCGCACCGCCGCAATTCGCCATCGAGGCGACCTTCTGCATCGCCGTCTTGGAGAGGTCGACGTTGGTAGCGACCACGACGATCGTGGTGCTGCCGAGGGCTGGATCGTGAACGGCACCGCTGGCGGTGCCGGTCACCAGGCCGTGCATGATGTCGACGCTGTCGGCGAGTGTGCCGTCTTTCCGGCGCGCACCCGCGACGATCCTGCCGGTGCGCCAGTCGAGCACATCCCCCGCCGCGTTGACGACCGCCAGGGCGCCGATGACCACGTCTCCCAGCGTGATGCTGGCAGAGCCGATGCCCCCCTTCATGCCCGAGTAGCCGCGCGCACGGTGCATCTTGCCGACCGTCGCGCCTGCGCCCGCGCCGACGTTGCCTTCAACGACGGGGGTCGAAGCCGCCGATGCGCACGCCTTGTAGGCGGCGTCGGCGTCCGGCCTGATCCGCGGGTCGCCCAGGGCAAGGTCGTCGATGGCCCCGCTGATGACGATGGGGATGCGAAGATCCGGCGTGCCCCAGTCGAAGCCTACCTTGCGCTCTTCGAGAAATCGGACGACGCCCCCCGCGGCGGCAATGCCGAACATCCCTCCACCCGTGAGGAACACCGCGTGAATGCGCTCGACCGGGCTCACCGGCTGCAGCAGCACGCCCATGGATTCGGCCGGGGCGGAACTGCTGTAGTCCGCGGCCGCGGCAGCCGCCTGGTCGAACAGGATCGCCGTGCATCCCGTGGAGCGCCGGGTGTCGGTCCAGTGGCCGACTGTGACGCCGGGGACCGCCGTGAGCGAGCCAGCCGGGCCGCCCCGCGGTGCCGCGGCCTGCCCGTCCGCCTCTGCACTGAGCGCCCGACCCCCCGCGCCAATCGTACCCAGGGCGCCCAGCGCACACGACGCGCCGAATTCGCGCCTGCTGTAATCGGTCATCTCTCAGCTCCCGGCACGACCGCACGACCGCACGTCGTAGCACGCAGCACGTGCACGTTGCACGTCAGCACTTTGCACCTTGCACGTAGCACGCAGCACGTGCCTACAGTCCCTGGTAAGCCCTGAACAGCGCCTTGAAGTACTGCAGCACGCGTAACGCGTCCGGGGACTCCGGAATCTCGGCGAAGCAGTACCCCTGGAATTTCATCGCCGCAAGCGACGAGATGAGCTGCCGCCACGGGTACTCTTCCACCGACAGGTCGCGCATGTGCACCTGCCCGATCTGCTGCTGCACCAGCTTGAAATTCGCCTCGAAGCCGCCATCGAGCAGGTCTGCCTGGTTGCAGTTCCAGCAGACCTTCACGCCAGGATCATTGCCGCCGTAGTCGAGGATCTTCCGGATGTTCGGCACCCGCTGCGTCTCGGCGCCGTGCACTTCCAGCTGGATGGCCACCCCGTGATCGCGCGCGAAGGCGCCGCACTCCGCGAGCGCCTTCCCAATCTGCTGGAGGGTCTGGTCTGGAGGGACGTCTTTCCGCAGCCCGTTAGGACGCACTTTGACGCCCGGCGATCCGACGTCCTTCGCCAGCTTGACCCATTCCTTCGTTTCGTCGATGTTCTTCCGCACCACCGCAGGGTCGGCGGCGTGGTACTCACAGGTCGAACCGAGCCCGCCGATCCTCACGGGGGAGGACTCGAACTGCTTCCGCACGTCCGCCCGCTCGGCGGCCGACAGCGTGATCTCCACCCCGTGCTTGTGCGTTGTCCGCAGTTCGACGCCGTCGAATCCGAGGTCGCCCAGATTCTTGATGATGGTCGGGATGTCCCAGTCCTTGGCGATGTTGTAGGTGACGGTCCCGAGCTTCAGTCCGCCTCGCCGGGGAGCCGGCTTCGAGGGCTGCGGCAGCTGGAGTCCCGACAACAGGGGCAGCACGGCTGCGCTCGAGAGGAAACGCCGTCGGTTCATGCGCGAGAGCTTACAGCAGTCGCCCGCCCCGCGCACCAACTTTGCGCCGCCGTTCCGGGGTGCCGCGGCGGCAAAAAAACCGCGGCATCGCGCGGCGAATTGAGTAAGTTATCCCCGAAACGTTTCTGCCGCCCCGGGCGTATGCGGCGGTGAGTCCAGCCCCGCGTGGCGCGGGCTGAGGAGGATTTCATGCGATTGAGCATTTCGAAAGCGACTCTGGCGATTGCCGTGTGCGGGGCCGCGATGCTCGCCACGAGCGTGAGCGGGGTCGCGCAGCAGCCGGCGCCCGCGGCGCCACAGGGC
>JALZOC010000267.1 GCA_030857365.1 Acidobacteriota bacterium | reverse complement strand
GCCGAACAGGATCGGGATGAACAGCAGCGCCACGAAGGGGAGGTTGCGGCTGGCCGCTTCGAAGACACGGCGGCCCACGAGCCCCCACTGGCCGCCCGACATGTGCTGCAGCATCAGCAGCGCGAGCGGCCCGAGCGACAGCCCGAGGCAGAACAGGAACCCGATCAGCCACGACCTGAAGAACTGATCGGGATTCAGGACGGCACCCACCGCTCCTGCCGCGAGCCCGAGGACGCCCACGATGAGCGCCCGCTGCTGCAGCCGCGCGAGAGCCGGCACGTCGGTGTTCAAAGCGTGTGTATCCATTCGATCGTCAAAAGCCTCTGCACTCGTCCGCCTGTCGTGTGCCGTCGCCGTGCGGCCGTCAGTGCGTAGCGGGCGGTTTCTGTCCGCCCGGTGTGCCGCCCGGCTGCGGGACGTTCGCGGGATCCCCTCCGGGCACGTCCGTCGGCGCCGCGCGCTGGCTGAGCTGCAGGGCCCGGATGTACGCCACGATCATCCAGCGATCGCGCGGCGGCACCTGGACCCGGTAATCCGGCATCACGCCGAAGCCGTTCGTGATCACGTCGAACACATATCCCGCGTCCGCCTGGCGCAGCCTGTCGATATGGAACGACGAAGGCTGCCGGAACCCGCGCTGCACCACCATCCCGTTGCCCGCACCGGTCGGGCCGTGGCACGGCGTGCAGTAGATGTTGAACCGCTCCTGTCCACGGTCGAGCACGTGCTCGTCGACGGGGAAGGGCAGTTCCTTCACGAATGCGTTGTTGACCTTGCCGGTGAAGAAGGCCTCGTCCTCGCGCAGCGTGCCGCGCGCAACCGTGCCGTCGACGAGCGGCCGGGCACTCGAGCCATCGGCGAAAAACGCGCTCGGCCGCAGCCCGCGGTACTTCGGCTGGTTGTGCATGTCCTGCCGGCACCCGCCCGCCAGCACAAGGCAGGCCGCCAGCGCCACGAGCGCCCCGCGTGCCGGGCCCCGAGTCCGAAGCCCCGAACCCCGGCTGTCGTCAGTGTGCGACGTCATTGATTTCTTTCGCCCCGAGGCCCTGCAGGAAGGCGCGCGTCGCCTGGTGGCTGAACTTCGGATCGGCCGCCTCGATCGCCAGGAAGAACCCGTCCTGGCTGGCGTGCTCGGCGAACCGCGCGACATTGAAGACCGGGTGATACGGCATCGGCAGGCCGTTCAGGATGAACATTCCGAACACGGCCGCGAGCGCCGCGAACAGGATCGTCAGCTCGAACGCGACCGGCACGAACATCGGCCAGCTCAGATACGGACGCCCCCCGATGTTCAGGGGGTACGCGTACGCCGACACCCAGACCTGCAGGCCCAGGCCGGCGAGCAAGCCCATAATGCCCCCTCCCAGAACGAGGAGCGGCACGCGCCGATCCTCGATGTGCATGGCCTCGAACGTCTCGTGGATCGGGAACGGGGAGTACGAATCGAACACCCGGTAGCCCTCGTCGTACGTGCGGCGCGTCGCCTGCACCAGGGCCGTCGGGTCGTCGAATTCCGCCATGACGCCGTACAGCGCCGGACGTGCTGGTGTGTGCTCCATGGCTCAGACCGCGCTCAGTGCGCTTTGCCTCCCCTCACCTTGGCGCCGGGCACCATCGTCCGCATCTCGAAGATGGAAATCATCGGCAGTACCCGGATGAACAGGAAGAACAGCGTGATGAAGAGGCCAATCGTCCCGATGAACGTCATGATGTCCCACCGCGTCGGCCAGTACATGCCCCACGAGGAGGGCAGGAAGTCGCGGTGCAGGCTTGTGACGACGATCACGAAGCGTTCGAGCCACATGCCCACGTTGACGACCATGGCGATCAGGAACAGCAGGATCGGGGTCGTGCGAATCCGCTTCATCCAGAGCAGTTGGGGGATGATGCCGTTCGAGAGAATCAGCACCCAGTAGAACGGGGCGTAGGGCCCGGTCATCCGGTTGAAGATCATGTAGCTTTCGTACTGGTTGGCGCTGTACCAGCCATAGAAGGCCTCCATGACGTAGCCGTAGAACACGATGAGGCCGGTCACGAGCATGACCTTCGCCATGTTCTCGAGGTGCCGCATCGTCAGGAAGTCCTGGAGCCCGTACATGACGCGGAGCGGGATCGCCAGGGTGAGGACCATGGCGAACCCGGCGTAGACGGCCCCCGCGACGAAGTAGGGCGGGAAAATCGTGGCGTGCCAGCCGGGGATGAGGCCGACGGCAAAGTCGAAGCTCACGACCGTGTGGACCGACAGGACGAGGGGAGTGGAGAGCCCGGCGAGGAGCAGATATGCCGCCTCGTAGCGCTCCCAGTGGCGCGCCGAGCCCCGCCAGCCGAGCGCGAGCATGCCGTACAGCCGGCGGAGATGGATGCTCTTCGCGCGATCCCGCAGCGTGGCGAGGTCCGGGACCAGGCCGACATACCAGAACAGCAGCGACACCGTGAGGTATGTGGTGACCGCGAACACGTCCCAGATGAGCGGGCTGCGGAACTGCGGCCACATCCCCATCGTGTTGGGATAGGGCAGGAGCCAGTAGGCCGCGAGCCACGGTCGGCCCGTGTGGATCAGCGGGAAGATGCCCGCGCAGGCGACCGCAAAGAGCGTCATCGCTTCCGCGAACCGGTTGATCGAGGTGCGCCAGTCCTGCTTGAAGAGGAGCAGGATCGCGGAAATGAGCGTTCCGGCGTGTCCGATCCCGATCCACCATACGAAGTTGATGATCGCGAAGCCCCAGCCGACGGGGACGTTCACGCCCCAGATCCCGGTGCCCTTGATGATCAGCCAGGTGATCGACATCAGCAGCACCATCGACAGCATGAAGCCGATGGCGAGGCCGAAGAACCAGCTGTACGGATGGCGCCGCGTCAGAACGATCGCGGCAACCTGCTCCGTGACCGTTCCGAACGTGTGCCCGGGCGCGATGACCGGAGGGGGCGCGTAGGCGGGTTTCGAGTCCATCAATGTTCCGTCGTCGAGGGCCCGGCTGCCGGTTCGAGCTCGGGATTCGGGTTCCGCAGCGCGGCGAGATATGTCGTCCGCGGCCGCGTGTTGAGGTCGTCGAGGAGACCGTAGTTCCGCTGCTGCGCCTTCAGCTTCACGAGGCGGCTGTCGGGATCGTTGAGATTACCGAAGACGATGGCGTCCGAGGGGCAGACCGCCTGGCATGCCGTGACCACCTCGCCGTCGCGAATGGGGCGGTCCTCGCGCTTGGCATCGATGCGCCCCTGGTTGATGCGCTGGACGCAGTACGTGCACTTCTCCATGACGCCGCGGCTTCGCACCGTCACGTCGGGGTTGCGGAGCGGCTCGAGACTCGTCGTCGTCCAGTCCTGATACAGCAGGAAGTTGAACCGCCGCACCTTGTACGGGCAATTGTTGGAGCAGTACCGCGTGCCGACACAGCGGTTGTAGACCATGTCGTTCAGGCCTTCGGCGCTGTGGGCCGTTGCCGCCACGGGGCAGACCACCTCGCAGGGGGCGTTCTCGCAGTGCATGCACGGCACGGGCTGGTGATACGCCACGACCGCGGTGTCGAAGTCGTTCCCGGCGAAGTAGTGATCGACGCGAATCCAGTGCATCTCGCGTCCGGCGGCAACCTGGTCCTTGCCGACGACCGGGATGTTGTTCTCGGCGACGCACGCAATGGTGCACGCGCTGCAGCCCGTGCACGTCGTGAGATCGATGGCCATGCCCCACTTGTTCCCGTCGTAGACGTACTCGGGATACAGCGTCAGCGTCTTCGGGGGGGTATGCCCCTGCTCGGCGATGATTCGGGGGTCCGCCTTGTACTGCTCGAGCGTGGCGACCCTGACGGGTTGGCGCCCCTCCATCAGGTGGTGTTCCTGCGTGGTCGCGAGCAGATACCGGTTGCCTGTTCTGGTGATCTCCAGTCCGCGACCGAACCATGGCGCGTCGGACGTGCGCAGCAGATACGCGTTGAAGGCCTGGGCATCTGCGGCCGCGGTGCCGACCCGGCCCGCCATCCGGCGGCCGTAGCCGAGAAACACCGTCACCGACTGCGCGGGATGTCCCGGTACGCGGAAGACCGGCATGCGCGTGGTGTTCCCGCGATACGTGAGCTCAATCAGGTCGCCATCGGTCAGTCCGCGTTCGTTGGCGAGTTGCGGACTGATCCAGGCGGTCGTGTCCCACGTGACCTTCGTCAACGGCTTCGGGAGCTCCTGCAGCCAGCCGTTGTTCGCGAACCGGCCGTCCCAGATCGTGGGGTCGGGGCGGAAAATGATCTCCAGCCCACCCTCGGCAGGAGGCGGCCCGCCCGATGCCGGGGCGGTCGCCGGAGCCGCTGCCGGAGCGTTGCTGCCCGTCTGCGGCGCAGGCGCGGCGGCGGCGGGAGCATTCGGGATCGCCAGGGTGTTTCCGGGAGCCGGCTGTGCTCCGGCCGGGGGCGCTGTCGCTGAGCCGGCCGGAACGGCTGCGCCCGTCGGCGCGGGCACGAACGGGGTCGCGGGACCACCATCGGCGAGCGCGGTTCCCCGGATCAACCCGTCGTGCAGCGCGCGCCGCCAGAACGCTTCGGCATCCTTGAAGGGCTGCCCGTCGGCCGACCGGATCGTCCAGCCGGCCCCGCCGCCGAACGCCCGGGTCCAGTAATCCTTGACGACCTGGTATCCGCTACGGTCCGGCTGCGAGGTGAACGCGCCGAGCAGCTCGTAGACGGAGCGCCCCTCGTACAAGGGTGCAATCAGCGGCTGAATGATCGTGACCGTCCCGTCGTACGCGCGAACGTCCCCCCAGGCTTCCAGCGGGTGCGTGTCGGCGATGCTCCAGTGGGCCAGGTTCGCCGTCTCGTCCAGGTAGAGCCCGTGGTACACGACCGTCCCGACCTTCGCCAGCCTCTCGGCGAACCGAAGATCCGCGGGAGCCGAATACACCGGGTTCAAGCCTGAAATGACGAGGAGTTCCACCTGGCCGCCGTCCATCGCGCTCACGAGCTCCGTGAGCGAACCGGCGCGCCCGGCGGCCGCGTCGAGTGCGGGTCGGTACGTCACGGTAGTCCCGACGTTTCCGAGCGCCTGGTTCATCGACTGTGCAAGAGCATGC
>JALZOC010000018.1 GCA_030857365.1 Acidobacteriota bacterium | reverse complement strand
GATCACCCGTCGAACCACGGCCACCCGACGTACTGGCATGCGCGCGGGTACGGTCTGTTCGCCGCAAACCCGCTCGGGCGCCAGGGTTACGATCCCACGCAGGAGCCCGCGTCGCTCACGCTGCAGACCGGGCAGTCCGTCACGTTCCGCCACCGCATCCTCGTGTCTGACACCACGCTCACGGCCGAAGCGCTGAAGCGGGAGCACGGCGCGTTCGCGGCCGAACCGGCCCGCTGAGGCAGCCATCAAGGAGCTTTTGTGAAGGGTCTCGCGATCGTCCCGCTGCTCGGCCTTCTCTGGCTCGCTCCGACGCCCCTTGCCGTGCAGGCGGGGCAGGGGGAACCTCCGGCTGCCGACGCGAAGGCGCTGGTGTACGCCGACTTCGAGCGGATGGAGAACAAGCGTCCCGTCAGCGCGCGCGGCGGCCTGATCCAGATGTACGCGTACGAGGAGAGCGGCGTCCACAAGAGCACGTTCAAGGGTCTCGAGGGCGCGGATCCGCCGGCCCCCGAACTGGTGCACATCAAGAAGGACGACACGAACCGCGCGATGAAATTCGAGTTCTCGCTGCGTGCGCCCAATCAGTGGGCGGGCGTCACGGTGGAAATCCATGGGCAGCCCGACGCCGGCGGCGATTACGTGCCGGACGACGTGAGCGGGTTCAAGCACCTGTCGATGCAGGTCTATGCGACGGGGATCGAGATCCTGCGGCTCGAGGCCGTCAGCAGGGGCAAAGGCAAGGACATGGGCACCGTCCACCCGCTGATGACGTTCAAGGTGCGGCCCGGCCTCAACACCTACCGCGTGCCGCTCACGGGCTTCACGCAGCCGGCGTGGGCGAACGTGCGCGTGGATCCGAAAGACATCTTCAAGGCCCTGACCTCGATCAACCTGACCGCGTTCTGCGACCAGTGCGAACGGAATAAGGAAGGCATGGTCATCGTCGACACCATGGTGTTCGAGAAGTAGAGTGATGACCCGCCGGCAGTTCCTGAGCACTTCCTTGACTGCTGCCGTCGCGCGCAGTGTCTGCCAGCCGTCACCCGCGATTCTCGCCGGAGCCGGACGCAACCCTCGCATCCTGCTCCGCCGGCGAAGGGGAAGGTGGCGAAGGCCCGCGCGTTCGTGGAGCAACGCCAGCGCGAGACGATGGCAGTGCTGAGAAAAGCCTTGCCGGCCCTGTCGGCAGGGCGCCGTGCTGCGCGGCGCGAAGGGCGCACGTAAGCAGCGCCCGCGCTGCGACCTGCCCTGGCCACTGCCGATGCCGCGCGAGTCGCGCTACCATCCACGAATGAGCAGAACCAGGATCGCCCTTCTCGGGGCAGGGTTCATCGCCGACATCCACGCGGAGTCCTACCGCCGCTTCGTTCAGGACGCCGAGGTCGTCGCCGTCTACTCGAGGAGCGAAGCGCGCGCGCGCGCGTTCGCGCAGAAGCATGCAATTCCGCACTGGTTCACCAATGTGGAGGAGACGCTGGCGGCGTCGAACTGCGACATTGTCGACATCTGCCTGCCGAACTATCTGCATGCCGAGGTAACCATCGCGGCCGCGAAGGCCGGCAGGCACGTCATCATCGAAAAGCCGCTCTGCCTGACGCTCGAGCAGGCCGACGCGATGATCGACGCGTGCAAGGCGCACAATCGAAAGCTGATGTACGCCGAGGAGCTGTGCTTCGCCCCGAAGTACGAGCGCGTGCGGCAGCTCGTCCAGGAGGGTGCCGTCGGGTCCGTTCATCATCTGCGGCAGTGTGAAAAACACTCCGGGCCGCACAGCGACTGGTTCTACGATCCCGATCAATCCGGTGGCGGCGCGCTGATGGATATGGGGTGTCACGGCCTCGCGTGGTTACGCTGGGTGCTCGGCCCCGGTACGAGACCGCTCAGCGTGTTTGCGCACATGCAGTCCGGTCTTGTACACGGCGGCCGGACGCGCTGCGAGGAGAACTCAATCTGCATCGTCGAATTCGAGGGGGGCGTGGTCGGGGTGGTGGAAAACAGCTGGGCAAAGCTCGGGGGGATGGAGGACCGTATCGAGGTATGCGGGTCGGGCGGTGTCGTCTACGCAGACCTGTTCATGGGAAATTCCGCGTTGACGTACAGCGACAGGGGCTATGGCTACGCGATGGAGAAGGCCGGCTCGACACGCGGCTGGACGTTCACCAACTTCGAGGAAGCATTCAACCAGGGGTACCCGCAGGAATTGAGGCACTTCATCGACTGCGTGCGGGACGACACCGAGCCCGTGTCGACGGGCGAGGATGGACGCGTCGTCCTCGAGATGCTGAACGCCGCGTACTACTCGGCCCGCATGGGTCGGAAAGTGCCGCTGCCGTTCCGGCCCACGGTGTCCAAGCCGATCGATCTGTGGCTCGGATCCGATAGAGTGTCTTCGAGTCCGGACTGACCGCGCGGTCGGCAGCGGTAAGGATCGTCGGAGAGCGCTATCCAGTCGGAGAGCACTCTCAGATGATGAAGGGAGCGAGCGGAATGCGCGTGCGAGACCTGAGGATGGCGGGAGCGGTGGCCCTGGTGATCATGACGGGGCTGCCGGCGGCCGGGGTTCCTGCCGCGGCGCAGCAGTCGGCGACGACGCTCCGCGAACCGGACGTCATTTACGTGCCGACGCCAGAGGAGGTGGTGGACGCGATGCTCGCGATGGCCGGCGTCACGGCAAAGGACGTCGTCTACGACCTCGGATCGGGCGACGGGCGGATCCCGATCAGGGCGGCGGAGAAGTACGGCGCGCGCGGCGTCGGCATCGACATCAACCCGGTGCGGATCAAGGAAGCGAACGAGAACCTCGCGAAGACGAAGGTCGGCGACAAGGTCAAGTTCCTCACTCAGGACCTGTTCGAGACCGATCTCAGCGAGGCGACGGTGGTGACGCTGTATCTGCTCGACACGCTGAACCTCAAGCTGATGCCGAAGCTGAAGGCGCTCAGGAAAGGCACGCGGATCGTCTCGCACAGCTTCGACATGGGCGAATGGCCGCCGGAGAAGACCCAGAAGGTGAACGGCCGGACCATCTACTACTGGACCATAAAGTAACCCGCCGAACGGGGGTAAGAGAGGGCAGCTACGCCAGCCCGGCCGACTGTCCCCTGTTGCGCACCAGGGCAGCCAGGTCGAGGTCCGCAGACGAGGTGATGTCCGCCCTGAGGACCTGCTGAATCTGCCGGAGCGCATAGTCATTCTCTTCGACCGTATTCGACACCACGCAGTCGGCCGGAATGACGAGGTGATAATCGCGCATGTACGCGTCGTTTGCGCTGAAAAGGATGCAGATGTTCCCCGCGACACCCGTCATGATGAGCGTCGTGGCGCCAAGATACGAGAGCAGCGTGTCCAGCGTGGTCTCGAAGAACGCGGAGTGTTTGGGCTTGAGGACGAAATAGTCGTCCTCCGTCGGCTGCAGCAGGCGGGCGACAGCTTCGCCCGGCACTCCGTCCTCGAGACAGTGCTCCACGATCCGTCGAAAGTCGGACTGCCATCGCCCGAAGTTGTCGTTGATGTACACGGCGGGTATCTTCGCGTCGCGCGCGCGCTGCTTGAGGACGGCGAGCCGTTTCGCCATCGGCACCGCCTGGCGCACGAGCGCTTCTGAGCCATCGAACGCCATGTCGTTGATCACGTCGATGAGCAGCAGCACGACCCGTGCGCTTTCCGGCACGCTGCCGTGCAAGTCAGGATTCTTCGCGGGGCCTCGCGTCATGCGTGATTCTCTCATTCCTGGATGCCGAGCGACATTCCAGAATGAAACGCCGTTTCAAGACGGGTTGCGCGTTCCATTTCGATCGAGTAACGTGCCAGACCGTTGAAGATTTTCCTATATAAGCCGGCAAGACATCGGCCGGACTCTGGAGTGTGCTCATGGTTCAGGAGTCGCCTTCGCGGATATTCGGTCTTTGCCTGGGCGCGTTGTTGATTTGCCCGGCAGTCATTCAGGGGCAAGTGACGACCGCTACGGTTTACGGAATCGTGACGGATGGTTCAGGCGCGCAGATACCCAGCGTCCCCGTCATCATTCTCAACGAAGAAACTGGATCGGTGCAGACCGCGACGACCAGCGCAGCTGGAGAGTTTACCTTCAACTTCCTGCCAGTCGGACGCTACAGCCTGACGATCACCGCCAACGGATTCAAGGAACAAACGGAGTCCGGCATCCAATTGACCGCTGGTCAGAGCGTCCGCCGGGCTTTCGCGCTCGAGATCGGCTCGCTGAACGAGAAAGTGACCGTCACCGCTGGAAAACCGGTCGTCAACACCGTCAATGCCGAGCAGTTGATCTCTCATGGCACCACCGAAATCCGTGAAATGCCGCTTGCCCGGCGTGACTGGACCAATCTGTTGAACGTCGGAACCGGCGTCGAGGTGAGGGGCTCGGGCGGTGGCACCGGAATTTCGATGAACGGCCTGCCCCCGGGCGGGTTCAGCCTGACGGTCGACGGCACGCAGGCGTCGGCAAGTTCCGAGGAGACGTCTCTCACCTCTTTCGGGAATTTCAACCTCATCAAAGTCGTCAGCCTCGAAGCCATTTCCGAGGTCAACGTCAACAAGGGGATCGTGCAGGCCGAGTACGCCAACACCCTCTCGGGCAACATCGGTCTGATCACCAGGAGCGGAACGAACAGCTTTCGCGGCAGCCTTTTCGAGAACTACCAGAGTGGCGACCTCAACGCCCGCAATCAGTTCCTCTCGAGGAAGCCGAGCAGCACCCTTCACCAGTTTGGCGGTTCGTTCGGCGGCCCCATCGTCAAGAACAAGCTCTTCGCGTTCGGTGTTTACGAAGGCTACCGGCAGAGCAGCTTTGCCGCCATCAACAGCGACGTCCCGACGCCGGAGTTCCGCGCGCAGGCGATTGCCGCGGTGCCGGGCTACACGCAGTTCTTCGACACGCTGCCGTTACCGAACCAGCCGTACGCAGGCGGAGCCCGGACGGGCGTCTTCATCGGGTCTGGATTATCGGACGCCAACGACGATCACTTCGTCGTGCGGGGTGATTACAACGTCAACAACCAGAATCGCATCAGCAGTCGTTACACGCGAGGCAGACCCGACTCGATCAGCCCCAGGGTGTCTCCCGTCAATTCCCGGACCTTCACCGGGCTGGACGATGCGTTCAGCGGCAGCTATTTCCGGCTGGGATCCAGCTTCAGCGCCGAGACAAGGCTCGGCTTCAGCAGCAACGACGTCACGCGTCTCGATGGGATCTATACGCTGGGGGTCGCGGCGGTCGCCGGCCTGCCCTTCACCTCGAACGGCGGGGAGATCCTGGCGAGCCGGGGAACGAACTGGAGCATCGAGGAAACGATCGCGCTCAACAAGGGGCGACATTCCATCAAATTCGGCGGACTCCTGCAGTTTCAGGATCAGACCCGGGAGAACGCCGAAACTCCAGTCGTTCAGTATGGCAACGATGCAGATCTGCTGGCCAATAATCCCTCTCGGCTGCAGGTGACCTTCGGCCTGCGGCCCTACGTCATCGAATACTGGACGAACGGATACTTCATCCAGGACGACTTCAAGGTCCGCGCGAATCTGGTCGTCAATCTCGGCCTTCGCTACGACTATTTTTCCGTCCCCACCGAGCGCGACGACCGGCTGTTCAATCGCCAGGGTCCGTCCGGCCTCGGAGCGCTGATTCCTGCCTCTGAGGGAATCTATACGCCGGATCGGAACAACTTCGCGCCCCGCACGGGGTTTGCGTGGACCCTCGGCCCGTCGGGCCGAACAGTGGTGAGAGGTGGTTTCGGCATGTTCTACTCTCGTTCGCCATTGAGAAACATCCTGGAGGTCGTCAGAAACTCAATCGAAGAGCCCTTTCGTGTCGTGTACAGCCGCGCCGAGGCTCAGGCTCGGGGCTTGCGATATCCCGTGACGAATGCCGGGGTGCTCCCTCTTGCCAGAAATCCGAATGCCCCCTGGACCGGGGCCACGATCAATCCCGATTTCCCCGCACCGTACAGCACGCAGTGGCTCGTGAGCGCCGCGAGACAATTGACGGACACCGTGGGGATCGACACAGGCTACACCGGGACGCGCGGCCTGAACCTGCTGTTCAACCGGCAGATCAATACCGTCGACAGGACGACGGGGCTGCGGCCGTTCGCGCCGGGATTCGGGGAGTTTCGCCATTTCGACACTTCGGAGTCGACGACCTATCACGCGTGGCAGACGACTCTTCAGAAACGTTTTTCCGGCGGCTTCCTGGTGAATGCGAATTACACGCTCGCGAAAAGCACGTCGTACGGGGATGGCGACCTGTCGACGCTGAATGCCCCGCAGGACCCGGACAATCTCGAGGCCGAACGAGGCCCGTCGTCGTACGACATCAGGCATCGATTCGCGAGTGATTTCCTGTACGAACTGCCCCTGGCGCGCGGGCGGAGCACGGATGGACTTGTGACGCGGCTGCTCCTGGGTGGATGGCAGGTGGGCGGCGTTCTCAGAGCGCAGAGCGGCTCGCCGTTTTCGATCTCCACGCCCAGCTCCATCATCGGGCAAAGAGTGGATTTCCTCGGCGGGTCCCCCTATCTCGACTCATCCGCTGATCCGCTGGCGTATCTGGACCGGGCAGCATTCGCCCAGGTTCCGGTCATTCCCGCCAGCGGCGCTTCCGCCCGCCCGGGGACGCTCGGCAGGAATGCGCTGCGCATGCCAGGGTTCTGGAACCTCGATCTCGCGCTGTCGAAGAACATCGCGCTCACGGACGGGGTGCGCCTGCAGGTCCGCGGCGACATGTTCAACGCCTTCAACGTGACGAGTTTCTCGTCTCTCAACACGACGATCACCAGTCCCAGTTTCGGCCGTTTTACCGGGACCAGAGGCGCCCGCGTCGCGCAACTGAACTCGCGCCTGATGTGGTGATGAAGCGGCGGCGCGCGTTCCCCCATGACATCCTCCTTCTCAGCACGCACGCACCCGGAAGCCGTGGGCCTCATCGGCCTGGGTCTCATCGGCAGTGCCCTTGCGGAGCGGCTGCTCGGAGCCGGAAAGCGGGTGGTGGGCTGGGACCTGGATCCCGAGCGCGTCGCAGCGTTGCGCCAGAGTGGCGGTGAGGCCGTGGAAGCCGGGCAGGAGGTCTTTTCTGCCTGTCGCCGGGTGCTGTTGAGCCTGCCGAGCCATCGCGAAGTCGCGGCGGTGGTGCAGTCCGCCGGCGCCTCCCTCCGGCCAGGCCTCACCATCATTGACACCACCACTGGTGATCCCGCCAGCACGGAGAAGCTCGCACGCGTTCTGGGCGATCGGGGGATCACCTATCTCGACGCAACCATTTCCGGCAGCAGCGCGCAGGTTCGGACCGGTTCGGTGGCGCTGATGGTCGGGGGAGACGCGGCGGCGTTCGCGGCGTCCTCCGATATTTTCGAGGCGATCGGGCGGCAGACATTCCACACCGGACCGCCCGGCACTGGCGCGAAGATGAAGCTTGTGACCAACCTCGTGCTGGGCCTGAACCGGGCGGCGCTGGCCGAAGGCCTGGCGTTCGCCGAGTCGCTGGGTCTCGACCTGACGTTGTCACTGGCCGTGATGCGCGGCAGCGCCGCCTATTCGAGAATGATGGATACGAAGGGTGAGCGCATGATTCATGCTGACTTCGCGCCCGACGCCCGCCTGTCGCAGCACCTCAAGGACGTCCGGCTGATCGTCGATATCGGCCGGCAGGCCGGCCTGCCGATGCCCTTGAGCGCCGCCCATCGTGCAGTACTCGAGGAGGCTGAGGCCGCGGGGTGCGGCGAGCTCGACAACAGTTCGATCATCACGGTCCTGAGGGCGCCGGGCGGCGACCGTACTCCGGCATGAGCGCATCATCCACCACACCGGTAGAATCCGCTCCGGTTTCGCCCGCAGATCCGGCGCGGCCGCCTGTCCGGCTCCTCGGGCGCCGGGCCCGTGTCGCCGTTCTCTGCGCGGCGTTCGGCGGGCTGCTGTTCGACGGCTTCGAGCTCGGCCTGATGCCGCTCGCATCTCTGTCAGTGTCCAAGGATCTCCTGGGCGACGGATACACCCCGACGCTGGGCGGCGACTGGTTCGCGCGGTTCACGGCCGCCTTGATGCTCGGGGCCGCGATCGGTGGAATCCTTCTCGGGAGTCTGGGTGACCGGATCGGACGCGCGCGGGCGATGGGCGTCAGTATCCTGTTCTATTCTGTTTTCGCGGGACTCGGCGCATGGGTCCACACGCAGGAGCAGATGCTGGCCCTGCGCTTCATGGTGGGTCTGGGAGTAGGCGGCGTCTGGCCGAACGCCGTTGCACACGTGGCTGAATGCTGGCCCGACAGGGCCAGGCCGACGGTGGCCGGACTGATGGGCGTGGCGATCAACACCGGCATCCTGTTGCTTTCTCAGATTGCCCAGTTCTGGTCGCTGACCGCGGACTCCTGGCGTTGGCTGTTCAAGCTCGCGGCGGCGCCGGCTGCCCTGGGCCTGCTGGTGTTGTTCGTCCTGCCGGAATCGCCGGCCTGGCTCGCGGCCCAGAGTGCAAGAAAGGAAAAAAAGCGCGCGACGCCCGTGCGTGAGTTGTTCCGGTCGCCGCTGCTCAGGATCACGCTGACCGGGATCATGCTCGGCTCGATTCCGCTGGTCGGAGCATGGGCGGCAAGCAAGTGGATGATCCCGTGGGCCGATCAGATCGGCGGGGTGACCCAACCGGACTACAAGGCCATGACGCAAGGGTGGTGGGCATCTGGCGCGATTCTGGGGAGTTTTGCCGGAGGCCAGATCGCCGGCCTGCTCGGGCGCCGGCGCTCGTATTTCCTGATCAGTCTCGGGTCCCTCGCGCTGACGATTGCGATGTTTCAGCTGACGGCTCCGCTGCAGCCATCCTTCTTCCCGATCGTCTTCGCCCAGGGTTTCGTCGCCACGCTCTTCTTCGGCTGGCTGCCGCTGTATCTGCCGGAGCTCTTCCCCACGCACGTGCGCGCCACGGGCAGCGGTATTTCCTACAACGTCGGACGTTTCGCGACTGCTGGTGGAGTTCTGGCCGCGGGCCTGCTGTTCACCGCCTTCGGCGGCAGCTACCCGGCGGTGGGGACGGCCGCGGCCATGATTTACGGCCTCGGCATGATTGCGATCTGGTGGGCCCCCGACACCAGCCGCAGGTCACTCACCTCGTAGTTGGTGCGCACGCATGCCAGACCCGATTCCATGAGGCACTACATGAAGCACTTCTCGATGCCCCCGGTGGTCTTGCGCCTCGCGGGATTGCCGATCCTGGCGGCCATGGCCTCGACGGCCGCGCTTGGTCAGCGGCCCGCGGATCCCATGCTGCCGAGCGTTCCGCCCGAATTGAAAGTGGAGCTCTTTGCCCGGGAGCCCATGGTGCGCAATCCGGGTGCGATGGCATTCGACGCGCGTGGCCGCCTCTACGTCGGGCAGGGTCCGCAATATCGAAACCCGACGCCGGACACGCCAGGCGACACGGTCGTGATCCTGATTGATTCGGATCGCGACGGCGTCGCTGATTCCGTCAAGACGTTCGCCTCCGGCCTGAACTCGATCCAGGGGCTCGCGTGGCACGGCTCCGACCTCTGGGTCGGCAACTCACCCGACCTGACGGTCGTGCGCGACCTCGATCGCGACGATGTCGCCGACCAGTACGTCAAGGTGTATACGGATCTCGGCAATCTGGAGCATGCGAACCACGGCCACAATTGGGCGCCCGACGGGAAGCTCTATTTTTCGCAAGGGACCTCCAGGGGCCTGACGCTGCCCGGGCGGGTTGCCCCAAAGCCCTTCCGCGATCTCTGGGACGTCCGAGCGCCCGCCGGCACACCGGATTTCCCCCCGCCCCAGACTTTCACGCGCGCCGAGTACAAGGCCACATACCAGGATCCGCGCGATGACTGGGGGCGTGAAGGCGGGGTCCTGCGCAGCGACGACATGGGGGCCAATCCGGAGATTGTCGCCCGCGGATTGCGCAACCCCTGGGACATTGCCTTCGACAGCGGTTTCAACTGGCTCGGCACCGACAACGACCAGAGCGACGGCGACCGGGTCTTCATGCCCTTTTTCGGCGCGCACTTCGGCTGGGGGCACGTCTGGAGCAATCACTGGACGGGGCAGGATCATGCCCCGACCGCACCTGTCAGCGGGCCCGTGTTCGATGGCTCGGGCACGGGCATCATCTATTACGACTCGCCCCAGATGCCGCCGGCATACCGCGGTGTGTGGTTCTTCAACGACTGGCTGCGAAAGACGACGTTCGTCTATCGCCCTCGCTGGGAGGGCGCGTTGATCCAGCCGGAAGGCGGCCGCTGGCAGCCGTTCGCGACCGGGGGCGGAGCCGGCCGGGCGGTTGCCAACTACGGCGGCGGACGTGAGAAGGGAGTGCCCGCTCTCCCGAGCCCGTTGTTCCAGCCCGTCGACATCGTCGCAGGTCCCGAGGGCGCGCTCTACATCAGCGGGTGGGGGGAGGAATACGGCGTCGTGTGGAAAGACGGGCAGCAGGCGAACGAGGGCCGGATCTTCCGGATCTCGTGGCCCGGTGCCGGGGCGGGCAGGTGGGACACGCCGAAGCGCGGCAGACCGGTCGCGCAGTGGACGCCAGGAGAGCTGGTCGAGGATCTCGGTTCCACGCTGCCCGTCTGGTCCGTCGACGCCCAGGAGGAGCTCGTGCGGCGCGGAGCCGCGGTGAAGGACGAACTCATCGCGCTGCTCGGCCGGCGCGGGCTGCCGCAGGCGCAGGAGACGTGGGCGCTCTGGACCCTCGGCCGCCTCGCACCGGCGGATCGCGGTATCGATGCGTGGCTGGCCGACACGGGGCGCACGCTCTCGCTGAATGCGAGCATCCAGGCGATCCGGATTGCGGCGCACCGCATCCGCGAGCATCGCCCTGCGGACCAGCTGCCGCCGTATGTCGTGGCAGCCTTACAGGACGCTGAGCCGCGCGTGCGTTTTGCCGCCGTACAGGCGATCGCTCAGGCGCGGCAGCGCCAGTTCGTACCCCAGGTGTGCGATCTGGTCGCGCGAGAGAACGACCGCGTGACCCTGTATGCCGCATGGCAGGCGCTGCGCGAGATCGGGACTCCCGATGTGCTGCGCAGGTTGCTGAAAGATGCACGTGGCCCTGTCCGAAGGGCCGCGCTGCTGGCGCTTGCGGAGAGCCGCGCGCTCGACGCCGACGAGGTGAAACCGCTCGTCAAGGACCGCGACCCGGGCACAGCCGAGATCGCCGCCAGCTGGCTCGCTCATTCAGACGGCAACCCGCTCATCGACATCTCGCCCCGACCTGGCGACTTCGTCGACTCCGTGACCGTGAAAATCACGCCTGGCATCAAACCCGCGACGGTTCGCTTCACGCTGGATGGGTCCGAGCCGACGCCAGCATCCCGGTCCGGCAGCCCCGGCCGGCTCACGGAGACCGCGACCCTCAAAGCCGCGCTGTTCGTCAGTGGCCAGAGGGTCGGCAATACGATCGTCGGCGCGTATCGCAAGCGGGAGTCGAATCTCAGATTGCCGGTGCTCGGAGCCGTCGCGACCCCGACGACCGTCGCGCAGGTGCTGCCGCTGCTCGGCAGCGCGGACCCGAAGCGCGGTCCGGGACTCTTCAGCGCTGCGGGATGCGTGGCCTGCCACCGCGCCGGGGATGAAGGTCGTTCCGTCGGTCCTGACCTGCGCACGATCGGCGACCGCGACGATGCCGACTCGGTCATCCGGTCGATACTGAATCCCAACCAGATCATCGTGGAAGGCTACGGCTTGCTCAGCGTCTCCACGCGGGACGGCAAAGGGTTTGCCGGGATATTCGAATCGGAGACCGACACCACGCTCCACATGGTGCAGCTGAGCGGCGAGCCGGTGGCGATCGACAAGAGCACGATCGGCGGCCGCCGCAGCATCCATCAGTCCCCCATGCCCCCGTATGACCACGCCTTGAATCCGACGGATCTTGCGGATCTCGTGTCGTGGCTCATGACCCAGCGCGCCTCTCCTGCCGCTGACGCCGTGCCGGCCCAGCAGCCCTCCGCCGCGAGGCTCGCCGCGCAGCCCTCGCGCCCTGGCGCTGCGATTCCCGGCTTCGCATGGGAGCTCAGGTCCGACCGGCTCTCGATCCTGGAGGCGGGGCGGCCGATCGCAGACTATGTCTTCAGCGATCCTCAGGTACTCCGGCCGCATTTCCAGAACCTTCGTGCACCCAGCGGGGTGCAGGTGACTCGCACGCATCCTCCGGTCGAAGGGGATGCCACCGATCACGCGACGATGCATCCCGGAGTCTGGCTGGCGTTCGGCGACATCAACGGCGAGGACTTCTGGCGGAACAAGGCACGCATC
Source organism: Acidobacteriota bacterium (assembly GCA_030857365.1). GTDB lineage: Bacteria > Acidobacteriota > Vicinamibacteria > Vicinamibacterales > 2-12-FULL-66-21 > JALZOC01. The sequence goes on along the minus strand of JALZOC010000018.1, from coordinate 1,379 downwards.
GAGCACGTGGGTTTCACGGCGGAGCCGGCCGTCGCAGAGGGTCGCCTCACGTTTTCCACTCGAAACCGGCTCATGGCCCTGGACGAAACGCCCCTTGCGTCAATGGATTTCCGATTCACGATCGCCCGTCATGGAGACTACGCATTCCTGCTGACCTGGGAAGCTGAGACGCGAGACAACGCGCGCGAGCTCGTGTTTGGTCCTCAGGAGGAGATGGGCCTCGGCGTTCGCGTCGCCACGACCCTGACCGAGAAGAACGGCGGGCTTGTCGTGAACAGCGACGGGCTCACCGGCGCGAAGACCGTGTGGGGCAGACCGGCCACGTGGGCGGCGTATTCGCGCCCGGCGGACGGGCGCGTCCAGGGAGTGGCAATTTTTCCGGCTTCCTCGAATCCGAACCCGACGTGGTGGCACAGCCGCGATTACGGCGTCATCGTGGCCAACGGCTTCGGCCCGCGCGTTCTGCCCACATCGGCAGACGGAAAGCTCATCGTCAAGCCAGGCGAATCGCTGAGACTTCAGTACGGTGTGCTGCTCTTCGACGCACCGGCGGCAACGCCGGTCGACTTCGCGGAAGCGCATCGAGCGTTCCAGGCCCGTCTCACGGCACGCCCATGAAGCAGGCAAAGTCCTCCTCGTTCACCCGCCGCGAATTCCTGGGAGCCGCCAGCGCCGTGGCTGCGGGTGCTTCCACGCGGCACCTTTCCGCGGCGCGAAGGATTCAAGAGACTGCCGCGGCCCGGGCGCCTGCCGGCCGCATCGACTGCCAGAGTCATCTGTTCTGTCCGCAGCTGGTGGCGCTGATGGAGGAACGCACCAGCGATCCGCGCGTGTTCACGCGCGACGGGGTGCGGATCGTTCAGATGGGCGACTGGCTGCGCAGGATTCCGCCGCACTACATGGACGTACAGGTGAAGCTCGCGGCCATGGATGCCAGCGGGATCGCGATGACGGCCTTGAGCGTCAACGACCCAGGTCCGGAATGGTTTGGCGCTGCGGGTCCCGCGGTGGCGGCGATGCTGAACGATTTCGTTGCGGCGATCGCCGCGGAACATCCCACGCGTTTCTTCGGCTTATGTGTGCTGCCGCTGCAGGACATGCGCGCGTCGCTTGCCGAGCTCGATCGCTCCGTGCAGAAGCTCGGCATGAAGGGAATCCTGCTCTATACGAATCTGGCGGGTAGATTTCCCGATGAACCCGAATTCCGGCCCCTGTACGCCCGCGCCGTGGAACTGGATGTTCCGATCCTTCTCCACCCGTCGAAGCCCGTCACCACGGAATTCGTAAAGGGATACGAGATGACGAGCTCGCTCGGCAACATGTTCGACAACACGATCGCGCTGACGCGGATCATCATGTCGGGACTTCTCGATGAATTC
>JALZOC010000266.1:4267-5055 GCA_030857365.1 Acidobacteriota bacterium | reverse complement strand
CGGTCGCGGGCCGCCATTTCACACGCGAGGACACGCTGCCGGGCGCCGAAGACGTGGCCATCCTCTCGGACGAGATCTGGCGCACCGCGTTCGGCGCGGACGCCAGTGTCGCAGGCCGCGTGATTCCCGTCGACGGCGTGCCGACCCGCATCGTCGGCATCATGCCGGCGGGGTTCGACATTCGCGAGGAGAAGGTGCAGGTCTGGCTGCCGCTGACGCTCGATCCGGCGAAGCCCGGCAACCGCGGCGGACACTTTCTTTCTCTGGTCGGCCGTCTGAAGAGCGACGTGTCATTAGCGCAGGCGGGAGCCGATCTCGACACGCTGCTCCGGCAGTGGCCGGAGCTCAACAAAGGCACCCACCATCCGGATCCAGCGCAGCACCGCTTCAGGCTCGACGGCCTGCACCACGATCTGGTCGGCGGAATCCGGCGGGCACTCTGGGTGCTGCAGGGAGCCGTCGTGTTCGTGCTGCTCATTGCGTGCGCCAACCTGGCGAACCTGCTGCTGGCGCGCGCCGAGTCACGCCACAAGGAGTTCGCCATTCGTTCGGCGCTGGGCGCCGGACGCGGAAGGCTGCTGCGCCAGTTCCTCACCGAGGGGGTTCTGCTCGCACTCGCCGGCGGAGTGCTCGGCGCGGCGCTGGGCTTTGGGGGCCTGAAGGCCCTGCTCGCGGCCAATCCCGACAGCATCCCGCGCACCGCGGAGATTGCACTCGACCCCCTGGTCCTTGCGTTCACGATTCTCCTGTCGATCGCGACGGGACTGGTGTTCGGGATGGCGCCCCTG
>JALZOC010000266.1:0-4257 GCA_030857365.1 Acidobacteriota bacterium | reverse complement strand
CCGTGTCGCTGTCGCTCAAGGAGTCCGGACAGCGGACGACAGCCGGCGCCACGCACGCGCGCGTGCGCAGCAGCCTCGTCGTGGCCGAAGTAGCGCTGGCGGTGGTGCTCGTCGTAGGTGCGGGGCTCCTGCTGCGCAGCTTCTGGAACCTGACGACGGCCGACGCCGGCTTCAACCGCAGCCGGCTGACGACGTTCGGGATCGTGCTGCCGGCGGCGACGTACAGCGCACCCGAGAGCAGCGTCGCGTTCTTCCGCCGGCTGCTGCAGCAGCTGTCCGAGCAGTCGGGGGTCCAGTCGGTTGCCGCGATGACGGGGCTTCCGCCCGTACGGCAGGTGAATGCGAACGACACGGATTTCGAGGGCTACACCGCGCCGCCCGAGGGCCCCTTCGAGAATGTCGACTATTACCAGACCGTCACGGCCGAGTACCTCAAGACGATGGGCATTCCGCTCGTCGAGGGTCGGGATTTCACAGCGTCGGATGCGGCGGGCGCCCCGGTCGTGCGCGTCAACGAGACGCTGGCGCGGACGTTCTACAAGACGCAGACGCCGCTCGGCAGGAGATTGAAGATCTCCGGTCCGGCTCGCCCGTGGTTCACGATCGTCGGGGTCGTGCGCGACGTGAAGCAGGGAGGCATCAGCGCCAGGACCGGTACCGAGCTGTACTTCCTGGACCAGCAGGGTCCTGCCGCAGCCGGTTTCGCGCCCCGTAACATGCACGTCGTCGTGCGGTCGTCTCTGCCCGTCGAGACGCTCGCTCCGCAAATCCGGCGGGTTGTCGAGGCCATGGATCCGACGCTGCCCGTCGTGAAGCTGCGATCGATGGAGGACGTGTTCGCCGAGTCGGTGTCGCGGCCGCGATTGCTGGCGCAGCTGCTCGGGATCTTCGCGGGGCTCGCGCTGATGCTCGCCGCAATCGGCACCTACGGCATCCTCTCGTACTCCGTGACGGAACGGCGGCGCGAGATTGGCATCCACATCGCGCTTGGCGCGACGCGCGCGAACGTGCTGCGGATGGTGCTCGGCCAGGGTCTGCGGCTGACGACGGCGGGCCTCGTGCTCGGTGTGGCGGCCTCGTTCGGCGTCGCGAGGGTGCTGCAGTCGCAGTTGTTCAACGTGAGGCCGTCCGATCCGGCAACGCTGGCCGCGGTCGGCGCGTGCATCGCCGTCGTGGCGTTCGCCGCGTGCTACATCCCGGCGAGCCGCGCCACGCGGGTGGATCCGATGATCGTTCTGCGGGACGACTGACAGTGGCCGAGCGCGACGACATCGAACGGATTCTCGTCGAGCTGCATTCCTCGGGCGGGGTGGACCCGGGGGCCGGTGAGCCGCTGCGGCTCGAGCGCTGGCTGCGACTCGTGGCCGCGCGCGGCGGCAGCGACCTGCTGCTGGTGGCGGGCGCGCCGCCATCGGTGCGAATCGACGGGCGGGTCCAGCCGCTCGGGGAAGCACCGCTCGACGGCGGCGACGTCGAGGCGGCCGTGCTCCCGGCGCTGCCGCCGCACGCCCGGCGCCAGTATCGCGACGCTCAAATCGCCGATGCGTCGTTTCGTCTCGCCGGCGTCGGACGCTTCAGGATCAACCTGCACCGGGAGCGCGGCCGCGCGGCGGCCGCGGTCCGGCTGCTTCCGCCGCGGGTGCCGCGGCTGTCGGTGCTCGGGCTTCCGCCTGCCGTCGATCTTCTGAGCCGGCTTCCACGGGGGCTGGTCCTGGTTGGCGGCCCGACAGGGTCCGGCAAGAGCACGACACTGGCGGCGCTCGTGGACGAGATCAACCGCCGGGACGCGCGGCACATCGTCACAATTGAAGATCCCATCGAGTACGAGCACGTCCATCAGCGCAGCGTCGTCGAGCAGGTCGAAATCGGCGTCGACGCGCCGGACTTCCCGACAGCGCTCCGGGCAGCGCTGCGGCAGGCGCCCGACGTTATCGTGGTCGGCGAAATGCGCGACCCCGAGACCATGCAGATGGCCGTTGCGGCGGGAGAGACAGGCCACCTGGTCCTGTCCACCGTTCATACAACGGACGTCGGTTCCACGATATCGAGAATTGCCGACTCGTTTCCCCTGGAGCGGCAGAATACCGTCCGCCAGGAGCTCGCCATGGCACTTGCCGGTGTGCTGACGCAGACGCTGCTGCCCCGGATTGGCGGGGGCGTCGTGCCGGCGGCTGAGTTGCTGATAGTCGGTTACGGGACGCGCCAGCACATCCGCAGGAACGCGCTGCAGCACCTGCATCAGGAAATCACGATTTCCCGCAAGAACGGCTCGTTCACATTCGAGGAATCGCTGGCGCGGCTCGTCAAGGACGGGCTTGTCGAATGGCGCGATGCCCACGCGCGTGCCGCCCATGTCGAGGAGTTAGAGCAGCTGTCGCCGCCCCCCGCCTAGATCTCGCGGGCTACCCCAGCCATGGGCAGGCACGGATGATGCTTTTGCTGGCCGCGTGTAGGTAGATACATTCACGGAGGCTTTAAGATGAGAATCGTTCGGCATTCGCTCGCGGTATGTCTGGCAGTCCTGTTCCTGGCGCCAGTGGCGGCAGCTCAGGACCATGTGATCACCACGTCCGAGCTCAATCAGGCGGTCCAGCAGCGTGTGACCAGCGAGCAGGCGGATCGTGCTGCTATCACGTCGTTGCTCCAGCGCGCGGAAGTGCGCCAGGTCGCGGCAAAGGCTGGTCTGTCGCTCGACAAGGCCCAGGCGGCCGTCTCGGCGCTGCAGGGCGCTGACCTTCAGCAGGCCGCGTCGCAGGCCCGCCAGGTGCAGAACGATCTCGCCGGCGGGGCGTCGACGGTGGTGATCTCAACCACGACGATCATCCTCGTGCTTCTGATCGTCCTGATCATCGCGCTGGTTAGTTGATCGCGAGGACAACACACTGCGTTACCATCGCCGCCGTCATCCTGATGGCGGCGATGGCCGTTCCGTCGGCGCGTGCGCAGACGCCGGGCGCGGACCTCCGCCTGCTGGATGTGCCCTATCTGCCTCAGAGTGAGGCCCTCTGCGGTGGGGCGGCAATCGCGATGGTGATGCGCTTTTTTGGCGCGACCAACGTGTACGCGGAAACCTTCAGCGATCTCGTGGACCGCGAGGCCGCGGGAATCCGCGGCAAGGACCTCTTGACGGCGCTGCAGACCCGCGGCTGGCAGGCGCAGTCGTTCCGCGGCGACGCTTCGCTCGTTCAGGCCCACCTCCAGGCCCGCCGCCCCGTCGTGGCGCTCATCGAAGATCGTCCAGGCCGTTACCATTACGTTGTGATCGTGGGGTGGTCTGCGGGCCGGATCATCGTCCACGACCCGGCGAAAGCCCCATTTCGCATCCTGGACGAGGCGCAGTTCAGCAAGGCATGGTCGGAATCCGGCTTCTGGACCCTCGTGACGACCCCCCCGGCGGAGCCCTCGAGCTCCGAGCCGGTTGTGCGCTCGCTCGCTCGACCCGACTCCACGCCGGACACGTCCGGGACGTGCCCGGCGATGGTGGACGAGGGCGTGCGCCTTGCGGCCAAGGGCGATCTCGAAGGGGGCCGGCGCCTTCTGGAGGTGGCCGCCGCCGCGTGTCCGGCATCCGCCGCTCCCTGGCGCGAGATCGCGGGGATCCACGCCCTCAAGTCCGAGTGGCGCCAGGCCGCAGATGATGCCCGCCAGGCGCTGGCGAAGGACGCGGCCGACCCGCTGGCCTCGCGCATCCTTGCCACGGCGCTGTACCTGGACGGCGATTCCGACGGCGCACTCACCGCGTGGAACCACGTGGGCGAGCCGTCGATCGACCTGGTCAATGTGACAGGGCTCGAACGGACGCGTTACCTGGTGGTGGCACGGGAGATGGGGCTCCGTCCGCAGATCCTTCTCACGCGGGCGGCGCTGGAGGCGGCGCGGCGTCGGCTCGCCGAGCTCCCTGCCGCCCAGACGACGCGCGTCAGCTACAGGCCCGGGGAGAACGGCCGGGCGCAGGTGGACGCGGTTGTCCTGGAGCGGCCCCGGTTTCCGGTCGGGCCGATCCCGCTCGCTGCGACGGCACTGCGCGCGCTCACCGATCGTGAGCTGGCGGCCTCGATCGCCAGTCCAACAGGAGGCGGCGAACTCTGGAGCGCATCGTGGCGATGGTGGGAACACCGCCCCCGCGTTGCCGGGTCGTTTGCCGCGCCCTCGCCATACGGCGGCGTCTGGCGCATGGAGGCGTTTGCCGAGAAGCAGTCGTACGCGGACGGGAGCGCGATCGTCCAGGAATCACGCCGGCGCGCGGCCTTCCAGGCG
>JALZOC010000265.1 GCA_030857365.1 Acidobacteriota bacterium | reverse complement strand
TCGGCAAACGCGTGCTGGGGGAGACGTGGCTCACCCACTGGGGCCGGCACAAGGTGGAGGCCACGCGCGGCGCGATTGAGCCCTCGCAGCAAAACCACCCGCTGCTCCGCGGCATCACCGGCATCTTCGGCGATACCGACGTGTACGAGGCGTATCCTCCGGCCGACGCGACGATCCTCGTCCGCGGCGTGGTGCTCGCCGGCATGTCGCCGGATTCCCCCCCAGCGGAATACCGGAAGGCGCGCTCCACCGACAAGCAGGTGCAGGGCGTTAACGAGCCGCCCATGCCCGTGGTCTGGACGCGGCTCCACAAGAACGAGGCGGGCACCACGAATCGAGTGCTCACGACGACGCTCGGGTCGGCGACGGACCTCGAGAACGAAGCCGTCCGCCGGCTGGTGGTGAACGGCGTGTACTGGGGACTGGGGCTCGACGTCCCCGTCCGCGCGGATGTGAGCTACGTGGACGAGTACCGGCCGTCCTTTTATGGATTCGAGGGGTTCCGCAAGGGGCTGCGCGCATCGGACTTCGCGCTGGGCAAGACGGTGCCGGGAGAACCGTTGCCCAGGCCCGTCAGCCGGTGACGATTACCTTGATACGTTCACCCGACCGGGGCTGCTGGCCGGGATCGCGGTTGTTCATGATGGCCAGCGTCGGGGCGGAAAGCGTCCCCTCGCCCGTGCGCTTCGCAATCGATTCCCACGTATCGCCGTCCCGGACCGTGTAGATATCGACCCGGTTCGGCTTGATGTCGGCCGCCTGGGCGCGGGTGAGGCTGCGGAACGACTCGATACTCGATTCGAACGCGGGCTTCGCCCTCGCCAGATCGTTCGGGGGGGCGAGCCCGGCCAGCACGTACACGTTCTTCTCGTGCGCCACGTGCGCGGCGAGGACGACGACATTGCCGATCCCCTGCAGATTGCCCTGGTAGGTGCCCACGTAGGCGTCGGCGCCGTTGATTCTCCCGGATTCCCCATTGAGCTGCCGGAACCCCGCGTTCGCCATACCCCCTCTCGCAATCTGCTCGACGGAGCCGCGCGGGTCGGGAACGAGCTGGAGCATCATGTAGTTTTCCCGGTCCGGCGCCTTCGCCATCACCTGTGTCTGGCTGTTCTGAATTTCCCATCCCTTCGGGAACGTCACCGCCAGCCGCAGGTCGGGATGCAGGAACTCGTTGCCCCGCACGATCCCTTCACTGGGATTGTCGCCATAGACGATGCCGTCGATCCGCTGCAGGAACTCGGCGCGGTCGGTCTCCACGGGCTGTTTGCCCATGGCGGCCCGCGCCTGCTGAATGACGGGCTGGATCCTTTCGACGCGATCCTCCGGGGCCGGGTGGGTGGACAGCCAGTTCGGCACCCCCTTCCGGCTGCCTCGTGCCTCGTCCAGCCGCTGCAGGGTCGACAACATGCCCGCGACGCCCGCGGGGTTCCAGTCGGCCGCCGCGGTGTACCGCACGCCGAGGTTGTCGGCCTGAAGCTCGTCGTCGCGCCCATACTTCAGGAACAGCACGCCGAGGGCCTGCTCCGTGATGCCCTGCAGCGGGCGCGCTTCCGGCACGAAGATGCTGAGCAGGGCGAGTCCGAGTCCGGCGCCCGTCGTCTTCGTATATTGCTGCGCGGAGTGGCGAGCCGTCACATGGCCGATCTCGTGCCCGAGCACGCCCGCGAGCTGCGCCTCGTCCTGGAGAAAGGGAAGCATCCCGCGCGTGATGTAAATGTACCCGCCAGGCAGCGCGAACGCGTTGACCGCCGGCGCATCGAGGACCGTGAAGTGCCACGGCAGCTCCGGACGTTCGGACAGACGTGCGAGGCGGCTGCCGATCGACTCGACGTACCGCTGCAGTTCGGGGTCGTCGTAGACGCCCATCTCCCGCCGGATCTCGGGGTCCATCTGCTGGCCGAGCGCCACTTCCTGGGCTTCGCTCATCAGCGAGACTTCCTTTTTACCTGTCGCCGGATTCGTGGCGCAGGCCGCCAGGAAAATCGGCAGGACGGGAATCAGAAGCGCACGAGGCAGACGGGCAGGCATAAGTTCCTCCACGTGGACTGTGTCGACGGGCGCGCTGTTCCCGGTGCAACCCGTGTACCAATCCCGCCGCCGTGTGCGTCAGGTCGCCCGCGCAATCACGGCTGAGGCGAGCTCAGCGTGACTCTGTCCAAAGTGGCCGCGGCCACCTGACTCGAGTTGTGACTGGTCACTGCAAGCCCCGCGTACACCGTCCCGGAAAACGAGAGGGTCCGCTGACCCACCGTGGTCCACGTCGCGCCGTCCTCGGACACGGACGCTGTCACCAGTTGCCCGGCGCGGACGAGCCGGACCCAGCACGGTGCGGCGCCAGCCACAGCCGCGCTCACGCTCGTGCCCCCACTCGACGCTCGTGACTGGAACGCGAGCCCGCTGACCGGTGTGACGAACATGGACGCGTGTGCCGACCCGGCACTCAACGTCTGGCGGAGCATGACCCCGGCCTTCGTCCAGGCGTGGACGTTCTGCACGGACGCGAGCCGGGCCACGATCACGCCATCTCCCGGCAGCGGCTGGTAGACGTAACGGAACGCGTCCGCCGTTCCCCAGATGTCCGCGCCGCCTCCGGCCACTGTGAACACTCCGCCGCTCACGCTGGCGCCGCCCCCTGTCGCCGATCCGATATTGGAGGTCTGCCACGGCACGGGCAGCGCCGGCACCGGCTCCGCGCCGCCCGTCTCGGTAGCGGGCAGCCTTGTATTGTCGCCGTCGCGTGCGCCTGGCGCGGCGTTCAGATACACGTTCGGGCTCAATACGATCTGGTCGACGATGGCGCCGTCCTCGCGCTGCTGGATGCGCACGGTGTGGGTACCGGTCGCGCTGAAGTAAACGTCCGGTCCGCGGATGTCCCAGGTATTGTCAGCCCAGCCCCACCCGTTCACGCTGCCGTCGCCGGCACCAGCCTGCAGGACGATTTCCGCGGAGCTCGTCGAACCAATCCGCATCGTCGGCACTCGCGTGGCCGTCACGGAATCGCTGAACTGCACGTGCACGGAGTCGTTGCCGAAGCTGTTGTTCTCGGCGCGCATCCGCACCCAGAGGTGGTAGGGGGTGTCCGCCCTTGCGGAGAAGGTCGCCTCGAAGTAGTTCGGCGGATCGGTAAAGGCCGGCGTGATCTTCGCCTGTGAGAAGTTCGAATTCGCGAGCGCGCGGCCGCCCGCGGCCGTCGGGTCGGCCACTACCCGCCAGTTCCCGTGCAGGCTGCTGCTGGTCGTGTCCCCCGCCCAGATAACGACTGTGGGGGCGTCCGACATCGGCGGCTCTGGATCGTAGGTGCACGGGAGCGCGCCACCGTGATTGTTCGCCGCTGGATCGGTGCACGTCGTCGGCAAGGAGATTGTTGGACGCGGCAGACTGGGCGTGCGCCATGCAACCGTCTCGATCGATCCGTCCGGCGCCTCGTTGTAGAACTTGCGCTCGAAGATCCTGTTCAGCTCCGTGAACACACGCTCGCCCAGCGTGTCCCCCGGAATGATCCGATCGGTGAAGAAGTTCGCTTCGAGCTGATTGTTGTCCGATGCGTCGGACCAGTTCGACGTACCGAATACGACAACGCGCTGGGAGTGCAGCCAGACGGTCTTCTGATGGTTCAATCCCATGTGGCTGCGCATCCTGATCTCGATCGTGCCAGGGTATGTGGCCGCGGCGGCCACGAGCCGATCGATGTTCACCTTGTTCCCCGGTCGTTTCGTGTTGGCGTACCCCCTGGGCTCCAGGTACATGCGCACGCGCACGCCACGCGCAGCCGCGCGGATGATGGCGTCAACCGGCCGCGCGAGCGTGAGCCTGTACATGTCGACGTCGATGAGACCATGCGACGGCTCCCTGTCGATGAGCGGTATCAGCCGGTCCTGGTAGCTGTCCTGTGGCGGGAAGTTGAGGCGGGGATCCACCGCAACGATCGGATGTCTTCGCACGAGCGGACGGGTGATGTTCGCGTAATCGGCGTACTGGGTCGTGTTCGTCCAGATATCGTCGAACACCTTCTTGAATGAATCCGCGAGCTGTCGTGAAAAGTGGATGACCTCGTCCTCGTAGTCTCGGTACGGCACGATTGGCACGAAGCCGATGGAGGAGTAGTTGGCGCCCGACCACTGGACGACGTGCTGGCGTTCGAAAATCATCAGCTTCCAGTGGCAGATATCGCCCGCGGTGCGCCGCCGCACCTGAACGCCCGCCGCCGCCATGTCGGCGATGTACTGCGCGTGGCCGGTGTACGCCGTATTCGCCCGCGTGTCCATGATCATGCGCACAGGAACTCCCCGGCTGCGTGCGCGAATCAGGGCTGCAGGGATGCGGCCGTCCTTGATGAACCACACCCCCACGTCAATCCCGACGCTCTCGCTGTCAATCAGCTGAACGAGCGGGACGCGGCAATTCTCGCGTGACGCATCACACAGTCGTTCCTCAGCGTACGCGACCTCAGTCGCGAGGACCGCGCAGGAAAACACTCCCAGAATCGCACCTCGGAAACGCATAGCCTGCTCCTTCGTTCTGGCTCGACATACCGGAGCGAGGCAACCGTCGTACCGCCGAGGGCGCCAGTGTGCGCGAATCACCGGACCGAAGCTGCACTCGAATTGAGGCGCGATTCCGCGCTTTCTCGTCCTTCTGCCGCGAGGGCGCCGGGCACGCCTGGCGTTTCCGCGCTCAAATGCCCCTATCCAAACGGATAGCGCCATCCACTAACGGATATGACGGCGGGTGCCGCTGCAGCCGGTGTCGAAGCTGGCGAGACGAGCGGACCCGTTGCCCCGCGCCAACCCCGCTGCTATCGTGTGCACTGTCGAGGAACACGTGACGACGACACCGTTTCCGGAGTGGATCGAACCGATGGCTGCCACGCTCACGCAGGAGCGCTTCACCGGGCCCGACTGGATATTCGAGCGGAAGCTCGATGGAATCCGGCTCCTGGCGTTCAGGAACGGGCCCGATGTCCGGCTGCTGTCCCGCAATCGGCTGCCGCAGAACGCGGCATATCCGACGGTCGTGCGAGCCCTTCAGGACCTCCCGGTGCAGAACGTGATTCTCGACGGCGAAGC
>JALZOC010000264.1 GCA_030857365.1 Acidobacteriota bacterium | reverse complement strand
CGGTCGAGCACGGGGAGGTCCGTGATCTGCTTGGAATCGAAGTTGGTCGCGACGTCGGCGCGGTCGGTCTTGAGCAGGGGCGATCCGCCCGTGACCTCCACCTGCTCGCTGATCTGGCCCAGCTCGAGCGCGAAGTCGACAGGCGTCTGCGTGTCCACACTGACGGTGACCCGGGGCAGCACCGCGGTCTTGAACCCCGCGAGCTCCGCTCGGACCTCGTACGTGCCGGGGAGGAGACGATCCTTCAGATAGAATCCGGACTCGTTCGACACGACGGTATCGACGGTTTTGCGTTCGAGGCTGGTGATCGTGACCGTGGCGCCGGGAACGGTGGCGCCGGACGCATCCTTGACGACGCCGCTGATGCTGCCGGAGACCGCCTGCGCGGCGGCGTGAGGAGCCGGCGCCGCCCATGCCAGCGCGAGAATGATTGCCGCAGCTCGGATGACGCGAGTCGTGGTTGCGGGAGAAGGGAAAGAGACGCTAGCCATCAGGTGAAACCTCCCAGGGGTCCGGGTGGTCGTGCCGGGAGAAGCCACTTCTCCCGCATTGCGAGCGGGACTGGGACCCGCAACGCCCGCATCCTAGCACCGTTTCGGACGCTGTAAACAGCAATGTCGCGACCCGGGCGCCGCTGGTTTCCGCGGGGCGCGTCAGCGGCGCGCTTGGCGGGCTGGCGCCGGCTCTTCCCGGATCCTGACGACGCGCCGGCCCGCGACGTTGGTAAGTCTCTGCATCCCTCCGCTCGGCCAGGCGATCGCAATCTCATCGGCCTGCGTCGACGCGCCGAGCCCGAAGTGCAGGCGCAGGTCGTCGTGCGAGTAGTAGCTGCTCTGACTGAGCACGGCGCGCGTCTGCTTCACGCCCGCGACAGTCACGACGACCGTGGCGCCGATGGCGGAGCGGTTCGATTGCGTCCCCTCGAGCTGCAGGACGATCCACCCGTGGCCGCCGGCGTAATCGTTTCTGAGCAGCGACGGCCGCTCGTTCATGTTCATCACGAGCACGTCGAGGTCGCCGTCGTTGTCGACGTCGCCAAAGGCGGCGCCGCGGCTCGACTGAGGGATCGCGGCATCGCCGCTTCGCGCGGTGACGTTCTCAAACGTACCCCGGCCGGTGTTCCGGTAGACGATCCGCGGTCCGCGATGCGGGTAGTGGGGAAGCAGCCGTTCGATCTCGGGATAGACATTCCCCGTGACGTAGACGAGGTCCTGCAGGCCGTCGTTGTCGAGATCCGGGAGCCCCGCACCCCATTCGACGTAGCGGTTCTCCACCGCGAGCCCCGCGGCGACCGCCGCATCCTCGAAGAGCCCCCTGCCGAGGTTGCGATAGAGCGCCGGGATGTCGTCGGCGAAGTGCGTCTTCAGCAGATCGAGGCGCCCGTCGCCGTTGAAGTCTCCCGCCGCGGCCCCCATCCCCGCCTGCGCATTGCCCCCTTCGCCGTACGCGGTTCCACTCTCGAGCGCCACGTCGGTGAAGGTGCCATCGCGGTTGTTCCTGTAGAGAATCGCGGCGGTGGAATCGCAGGCGACGTAGATGTCGGCCCACCCGTCTCCGTCCAGATCGGCCGCCAGCGCTGTCATCGGGTACCGGCGCTGCACCCCCGCCACGCCCGAAGCATCAGAGACGTCGGCGAAGGTTCCGTCGCCGCGGTTCCGGTACAGAAGGTTCGTGTCGAACGGCAGCCCCTTGGGCCCGCAGTTGACCGGGATGCCTTTCCAGAGGCAGTTCGGCCCGGTGCCGGCCTCGCTGGCGGTCGCGAGGTCGAACCGCAGGTAGTTGGCGACGAACAGATCGAGTTTTCCGTCGCGATCGTAGTCCACGAACGTGCACCCGGAGCCCCATCGGGGGGGGGCCTCGAGTCCCGCACGGCTGGTGACGTCGGCGAACCGGCCACCGCCCATGTTCCTGTAGAGCACGTTCCCGCCGTAGTACGTCAGGAACAGGTCCGTCCGGCCGTCGTTGTCGATGTCGCCGGCACACACGCCCGACGCCCACCCCGTGCGGCGCAGGCCGGCCGCATCGGTCACATCCTCGAAGGTTCCGTCCCGACGGTTGCGGTACAGCCTGTTGGTCGGCGCCGACCCGGACGGAAAGTGGACGGTCTCCCGCGAACTCTCCTTCAAACGCGTCCCACTGAGGATCAGCGCGTCGAGCCACCCGTCGTCGTCATAGTCGAGCAGGGCGACTCCGGAGCCATTCGTCTCGATGATGAATCGCTTTTTCTCGAGGCCCCCGTACACCGTCGGATCGTTGAGACCGGCGCGCTCGGCGATGTCGGTGAACGACACGCCCCACGGGGGGGATCCACCGCGGAGCTGAAGCTCCGCGCTACGAACCGCCCCCGCGAGCACCACGGTGACGGCGGCGAACACGGTCAACATCGGACCGCCGAGCGAACGGAGTCGCCGCCGCAATGCGGCTCTCGTCGATCGCATGTCAGCGGCCCGGCTGATCCTGAAGCCGCTCCGCCAGATCGAACTCGCGCCTGGCGTCCTCCACCCGCCCGAGCTGTTGATACAGCTGCCCGAGCAGGTAGTGCGCCGACCTGTTGTTCGGATCGTACTGAATGGCCCGGGTGAGCATGCCCTCTGCCGTCGCGGGCTGCCCTTTCTTCATGTACGCCCGCCCGAGCACGATGTAGGGGGCGCTGTAGAAGGGATTCAGCCAGATGGATTTCTGCAGCGCCAGGATCCCTTCGTCCCACTTCGACTGCCTCACCTGCGCATCCCCCAGCTGGTGCAGCGCCATGGCGTTCGCGGGATTCAGCGCGATCTCACGCTCGGTCAGCGCGATCCCCTCGTCCAGCCGCCCGCGGAAAATCGCGATCTGCCCGAGCAGCAGGTGGGCCATCGGCAGCTCGGGATCTTTGTCGACCGCGCGCTTCAACTCCGCCTCGGCCTCCGGCTCGAACTCGAGGCGGATCATCATCTGCGCCGTGACAAGGTGGGCGGCCGCCGAGTCCCCCCGCACGCCGAAGGTGGCCGCGAATACCTCCCTCGCGCGATCGGGCTGGCGCGTCTGCACGTATGCCTGGCCGAGGACGTACCCCAGCTCCGCATTCGATGAGGCCCACCGGCGCGTCTCCTCGAGCAGCGGCACGGCTTCAGCGAAGCGGCCGGTCACGAAGCGGCTCAAGCCAAGCACCTGCACCGCCTCCCGTCGTTCCATCGAGCCCTCGGGCAGCTTCTCGACCACCGCCAGGAGGTGCTCGATCGCGCGCGCGTAATCGTCCGCATGGTAGTAGGCGATGCCGAGCAGATGCGCCACATCGATGCGTCCGCGGTCCGCAATGTCATTGAGCTTCTCGATGGCCGCCTGCGGCTTGCCCGCGTTGATCAGCTGGCGCGCTTCGGCGATTGGAGATGGCGCCGTCACCTCCTGACCAAACGCCGCCGCGGAGATGCTCATGATGACGGTTGCCACGCCAGGGACGCGCGACATCACTGTCGGGCGACCTCGGTGCCGCTTCCTTCCGTGAGGGTGACAATCCGATCGATTGCCACCTCCGTCCACTGCTCTTCCCTGCCGTTGGGCCACCGGACTTCTATCCGATTGGGCTGAGTCGCTGGGCCGAGGCCGAAATGCACGCGAAGATCATTCTGTGAGTAGTAGCTTCCACCCCCCCGCACCTCCTGAACCTGCGTCCCTCCGGCGCCGAACAGCCGCACGCGGGCGCCGATCGCGCTGCGGTTCGAGTCCGTGCCGACGAGCTTCAGCGTCGTCCAATGGCCGCCGCCCCGCAGGTCCAGCCTGAAATAGTCCGGCGGGGCGTGCATGTTGTTGACGACGACGTCGACGTCGCCGTCGTTGTCGAAGTCGGCGAACGCGGCGCCCCTCCCCGCCGCGGGAGTTGTGACCGGCGGACCGAGTTTGAGCGTGATGTCTTCGAACCTGCCGTTGCCCAGGTTCCGATACACCACCTTGCGCTGCTTGTAGCCGGCTTCGGTCTTGAGCCGCTCAACCTCGGGGTACACGTGGCCGTTGACCAGGAACAGGTCGAGCCAGCCGTCGTTGTCGAGATCGACGAAGCCAACGCCCCACCCCAGCCAGCGCGTATTCAGTCCGATGCCGGCCGCGAACGTGCGATCTTCGCAGAGCCCCTTTCCGTCGTTCCCGTACAGCGTCGACGTGTCTCCCGCGAAGTTCGTCTTGAACAGATCGATCGTGCCATTGCGATCGTAGTCGCCGGCGGCGACCCCCATGCCCGCCTGCGGCTTGCCGTCCTGGCTGTAGGCGCATCCGGCCGTCACGCCGATGTCGCGGAACGTCCCATCCCGGCCGTTGAGATACAACGCGCTCGGATTCGAGTCGTTCGCCACATACACATCGACCCACCCGTCGTCGTTGAAGTCCAGCGTGCTGACGCCCAGTCCGTACGTGCCGCTCGCGCGGGTGATGCCGGCCCGCTCCGAGACGTCCTCGAAAGCGCCCTTTCCCGTGTTCCTGTACAGGACGTTCTTCCCGCCCGGCAGGCCCGGTGGCCCGCACGCGACGGGGAGCCCCTTGTAGCGGCACAGGCCGGATTCGGGGACCGGCGCGGATGCGAGATCGAAATCGATGTAATTGGCGGCGAACAGATCGAGTTTGCCGTCCCGATCGAAGTCGAGGAACGCGCACCCGGCGCCCCAGCGCGGCTTCGCGGTCCGCAGGCCGGCGGGTTCCGTGACGTCTTCGAACGTGCCGTTCCCCCGGTTCCGATAGAGGCGGTTCTGTCCCCAGTACGTGACGAACAGGTCGTCTCGACCGTCGTTGTCGTAGTCGCCGGTGCAGGCGCCCTGCCCCCATCCACTCTGCACGAGGCCAGCGGCCGTGGTGACATCGCGGAATGTGCCATCCTGCTGATTGCGATACAGGTGACTGGTGGGCGCCTGGCCAGGGGGGAACCCCTCGAGCGTCGATCCGTTCACCACGAACACGTCGAGCCAGCCGTCGGCATCGTAGTCGAGCACCGCGACCCCGGCCCCGGTGGTTTCCAGGAGGTACTTGTTCGTTTCCGTCCCGCCGAAGATCGTGACGGCGGTGAGGCCAGCCTCGCGCGCGAGGTTGGAGAATGAAAATTGGAGAGAGTCTGG
>JALZOC010000263.1 GCA_030857365.1 Acidobacteriota bacterium | reverse complement strand
GGGTGAGCCGATCCCCGTGGAGAAGGTACGCGACGCCATGGTCACGGGCGGAACCGTGAACGGCACCGGCGCCTTCGTGATGGAGGCACGGCGTGTGGGCAGCGACACGCTGCTCGCGCAGATCGTCCGCATGGTGAGCGAAGCGCAGCGATCGCGGGCGCCAATCCAGCGCCTGGCGGACACCGTATCCGGGTGGTTCGTCCCGATCGTCGTTGCCGTCGCGGCCGTCACCTTCATCGTCTGGTCGCAGTACGGGCCGGAGCCGCGGATGGCTCACGCGCTGGTGAACGCGGTCGCGGTCCTCATCATCGCCTGTCCGTGCGCGCTGGGACTCGCCACGCCCATGTCGATCATGGTGGGCACGGGCCGCGGCGCCGAAGCCGGCGTGCTGATTCGGAATGCCGAGGCGCTGGAAGTCCTCGAGAAGATCACCACCATCGTGGTGGACAAGACGGGGACGCTGACCGAAGGCAGACCCAGGCTGGTCACCGTGGAACCACAGCCCGGCATCGACGCTCCGGAGCTCCTTCGGCTCGCCGCGAGCCTCGAGAACGTGAGCGAGCATCCCCTCGCCGCGGCGATCGTCGGCGGCGCGCGTGAACGCAACGTCACGCTGGTGGAGGTTCGCGATTTCGAGTCGGCGACGGGCCGGGGCGTCACCGGGTCCGTGGAGGGCCGCCGGGTGGCGATCGGCAACCTCGGGCACCTCGAGACCCTGCGCATCGATCCCGGCGAGCTGCGGGAGCGAGCGGAGGCGCTCCGCCGGGAAGGGCAAACCGTGATGTTCGTAGCCGTGGATCAGCGGGCGGCGGGATTCGTCGGCGTGGCCGACCCCGTCAAGGCGACGACAGCCGACGCGATCCAGGCGCTGCACCGGGAAGGCATCAAGGTGGTGATGCTCACGGGCGACAACCGGACCACGGCCGAAGCTGTCGCACGCTCCGTCGGGATCGACCGTGTTGAAGCCGACGTGCTCCCGGATCAGAAGGCGGCCGTCGTCAAGCGCCTGCAGAGCGCGGGAGAGCGCGTCGCGATGGCGGGCGATGGCATCAACGACGCGCCCGCGCTCGCCGCGGCCGACGTGGGCATCGCAATGGGAACGGGGACCGACGTCGCGATGGAGAGCGCCGGCGTGACGCTGGTGAAGGGTGACCTCCGCGGCATCGTGCGCGCGCGGCGGCTGAGTCGAGCCACGATGACCAACATCCGCCAGAATCTGTTCTTTGCGTTCGCCTACAACGTCCTCGGGGTGCCGATCGCCGCCGGCGTGCTCTACCCGTTCTTCGGCCTGCTGCTCAGCCCGATGATCGCCAGCGCCGCGATGACGTTCAGTTCCGTTTCCGTGATTGCGAATGCGCTGCGGCTCCGGCGGATCGACCTGTGACGCACGGCATTACGGCGGTCATTCGCGGCGCGTCCGTGACGGCCACCCTCGTGACGATTCCGGCCTCGTCACCGGGCTGCGGCTGTGGTTCTGACCCGAGCTGATAGCTGACAGCTGAAAGCTGAGAGCTGTTTAGAACCGGATGGAGTACTGGAGCTTCGCCGAGACCTTGGTGTCCTGGGTCCTGAAGTGATCGTTGCCGCCCTCCTCCTGGATCCACCCCTGCCGGAAGGCGATGAACAGGTCGTTGCCGGGTTGCGGCGTCCAGCGGATGCGGCTCTGCCAGCCGAGGTTCCTGGACCGGTTGTCGAACTGGACCAGGTTCGAGAGCGACAGCGTCGGGGACGCCGCATAGTTCACGCTGGACGTGAAGATGCGGGCGATGAAGTGCCCCTCCGGCAGGCGCGCGAAGGTCTGGTTCGTGCTCAGGCCCAGCGTGAACCGCGGCGGGAGCTTGTAGATAAGGCTCGTCGTGACCTGCTCGGCCTTCCCGGACCAGTACCCGCCATACGTCAGGTTGATGCTGCCCGACAGCCGCCGCTTCGCGGCTGTCGACAGCAGATTGCTTCGGAAGCGGGTGAAGCGGTACTCGCCGGGCAGGAGCTGGACGCCCGGCGAGATCTCGAAGCGCTCGAAGAGCCGCTCGTACGTGGGGTTGAAGTCGAACATCCCGTGGAGGTTGTCCCCGGAGTTCAGGTGCCAGTCGAGGAGCGTCACATACAGGTCCCAGCTCTCGACTTCGCCGTTGTCGAGGCGCGTGAACCGCGTGTAGTACACGTCATGGTTCAACTGCTGGATATTGAGGAAGTCCTTGGGCCGCGGATTGTAGCTGGCGGCCAGCCGGAGCATGCGGACGTTGTCCCGCTGGACGAAGCCGAGAGCAGGCCTGAAGTTTTCCTGAATCTCGCGAAGCGCCACCTGCGCGTTGAATCGATCGTTCGGGTAGTGCGCCGACAGGCCGTACGACCAGTCCCGGCCCGACACGCCCTGGTTGACGCTCCGCAGGCCGTACGCGTTCACCACGACGTTGTTCGGCCGGCCCAGGAAGCGGGATGTGGCGAGCCGCATGTCGGCGCCGTAGGTCTGGCCCGACTGCCCGCGCGCGGGATGCCCGTTCGTGAAGACGGCGCCGACGTACGACTGCTCGAACAGGTTTCGCTTGACGCGGCCGACGACGAAATTCTTCTCGCTGACGATCGGGAGATCACCGGTCCGCACCGTGAGCAACCCGACATCGGTGCGGCCGACGGTACCCGTCAGCTTGATGCCCGCATCGATCGGCACCTCCTCCCCGCCGAGCAGGCCGATCTGGCGGCTGAAGAACGGGTACACGTCGGCGCCGGACGGCGGAATGCCCCCCGCGGGCACCGGGCCCGTACTCGCGAACCCGAAGACTCCGGCGCCCTGCAGGAAGAACGAGCGCTTCTCCGGAAAAAGGACGGAGAAGCGAGAGAGGTTGATCTGCCGCGCGTCGACTTCCGTCTCACCGAAGTCCGTGTTGAACGTCGCGGTCAGCTTCAGGCTGGGCGTGATGTTGTAGAACAGGTCGAGCCCGGGCTTTCCGCTGGGGTCCCCCTCACCGCCGGCATGCAGCCAGCGCCCGGCGAGAAACGGGCGCACGTCGAGGCCGACTCCCTGCGTCAGGCCGGCGAGGTTCGTAATCTCCCCCGCCTCGGAGACCTGATAGAGCTGCGTATCGAGACGGGCACCGGACCAGCGGCTGTCCTCCAGCTTTCGATAGATATTGCGGGCGATGTTGAAGCCCCACACCGTCTGGCCAGCGGGGAAGCTCAGGCTCTTGAAGGGGATCGCGAACTCGGCGACCCACCCCTGCCCGGTGCGGCTGGTGCGCACGTTCCAGATGGCGTCCCACTCCGTGTTCAACTGACCGCTCGCGACCACGCCGTCGACGAGGGCTCCGGATGGATTCGTCGCGAAATAGAACGCGCTGCGCTGGTCGCGAAAAGTGTCGAGAAGGATCTCGATGCGATCGTCGGAGGACAGGCTGGCATCGCGCGCCATCTGCGTGCCGATGACCCGCCGCGGCTCCGAGTCGTACGAGAGGATGCCGACATAGAGGTGATCCCGGTCGTACAGGAGGGTCACGTCGGTTCGCTCGGTCGGCGGCCGGCCCTCGGCTGGCTGGCGCTGAATCAGCTCGCCGATCTTCGGGGCCGAGCTCCAGATCGGCTCGTCCAGCACGCCGTCGATCGTGATCGCCTCCGCCGTGGCGGTCACGATGGCGGACCTCGGGCCTTGCTCCGGCGGCGTCGCCTGCCGGCCAGCGGCGGCGCTCGGGGTGGGAATCGCCAGCCAGAGGAAGACGTACGGCGCGGTCAGCCGCGCGACACGTGTCAACGGGCAGTGCACGGTTCGGCGCGTATCGAATATTTCTGGAGCATGTGGAGGACTCTACAGGTATGGGTTCGGTTGTGGAACGAGGGCTCGCTCCCCGGCTGGCATCTCTGCCGCAACAATACACCATGGCCGGCGCACCGGCACGACGCGCTGCGCGTTGCCCGGTTCGCTGGTGCTTGATAGAGTCTGTGCATGCCGCTGATGCCAGCTCCAACCCGCGAAACAGGAATTTGCATGCGCAACTACATCGACGGTCAATGGCGGGATTCGGCGGCCACCGAGACACTGGTGGTCCTGAACCCGGCGAGCGGGGAAGAGCTCGCCCGCACCCCGCTCTCCCCGGCGGCAGAGGTGGACCAGGCGGCCCAGGCGGGGGCGCGGGCGTTCCGGGAATGGAGGCGCGTCCCGGTCACCGAGCGCGTGCAGTTCCTCTTCCGCCTGAAGGCGCTCATGGAGGAGCATCTCGACGACCTGGCCCGCACGATCACGATGGAGTGCGGAAAGACGCTTGCCGAGTCGCGCGGGGAACTGCGCCGTGCCATCGAGAACGTCGAGGTCGCCTGCGGCACCCCCTCGCTCATCCAGGGGTACAACTCCGAGGACATCGCGAGCGGGATCGACGAAATGATGATTCGGCAGCCCCTCGGCGTGTGCGCCATCATCGCGCCGTTCAACTTCCCCGGCATGATTCCATTCTGGTTCCTTCCGTATGCGATCGCATGTGGAAACACGGTCGTGCTGAAGCCGTCCGAACGTGTGCCGCTGACGATGCAGAAAGTTTTCCGGCTCCTCGAGGTCCTGAGCCTGCCCGCCGGGGTCGTCAACCTGGTGAACGGCGGTCGCGACGCGGTCAACGCCATCCTCGATCACCCGACGATCCGGTCCGTGTCCTTCGTCGGATCGAGTTCGACGGCGCGCCACGTATACTCGCGCGGCGCCGCTGCAGGGAAGCGGATGCAGTGCCAGGGGGGCGCGAAGAACCCGGTCATCGTGATGCCCGATGCCGACATGACGTCCGCCTCCGAGATTATCGCGGACAGCGCATTCGGGTGCGCCGGCCAGCGCTGCCTCGCCTCGTCGCTCGCGGTCACCGTCGGGGATGCGCTCGGTCCGTTCAGCGATGCGATCCGACAGCGCGCCGAGAGCCGCACGACCGGTAGCGGGCTGGAGGACGGTGTGCAGATGGGGCCGGTGATCTCGGCCGAAAGCCGCGCGCGCATCGAGCAGCTGATCGGCCAGGCGGTCAAGGACGGCGCCCGTCCGCTCGTCGACGGACGCAATCCCGACATCCCCGGTTACCGGAAGGGGCACTTCGTGAAGCCCACGGTCCTGCAC
>JALZOC010000262.1 GCA_030857365.1 Acidobacteriota bacterium | reverse complement strand
CCGGACGGAGCCGCTGTTCTGCACGTCCGAGCCCTTGAGCGACCGCCAGGCGATCCATTCGTGCTCACGCGCCTCGAGCATCTCGGCCTCCCATTCGACCGACATGCCGGCCGGGCCCTTCGCGCGCCAGCGCGACCGGGACGCCGAGAGCTGCTGGACCGATTCGAGGTGCCGCATGAATCGCGGGAAGTTCTCGAACTCGCGCCAGAACGCGTAGACCTCGTCGATCGGCCGGTTGATCGTGGTGACCTCCTCGACCCTGATCCCGCGCCTCGTCCAGTCCTTCCGCTCATCGGGCGCACCGCTGCCGTTGGCGGCCAGACGCGTCGCACAGAAAACGTCGAGTGCGGTCACGCCCGCGACGGCAGCGATGGCCCCGGTGACGCGTCCGCGGTCCGACTCATCCGATCCAAGGGCGGAGAAGAGCACCGCGAGATCGATCGCATCTCCCGCGACTCTCGACCATACCGGTACGGGGCTGTCCGGCCGCATCAGGATGCTGATGCCATGAGCGATCTCCCGGGCGCCAAGCGCCCGCAGCACCGGCTCGCTCGACTCCGGCAGCCCGGTCAGGCGCCTCATCATCTGCGGCGCGGCGAGCTCGCTGGCGCCCAGCGCGATACTGAACCAGGCCAGCGTCGTCGGCAGCTGATCACCCTGGTTTCTCCCGTCGTCGTGCTCCATGTCGACTCCTGTTCAATCGCCGAAGTTTGCAGGGATCCGTTACGTCTGCTCCCCGTTTGCAATGGGTGATCCGGAGTGCCGGGTGCGAGGCGCATGGAATTCGGGATCGGTCGAGTTCTCACCCGGTACGCGGGCGCCGCGCGTTGCTGCAGGTATACCGGGTGACAGTAGTGCGCGGAGCGTGCCCGCGACTTGATCGTGAAGGCTGGTCGGGGATGGGCCAGGTACTCGGATCGGTCGCGTGCGAGTCTCAGGACGGAACAGTTGACAGAATCGTGAGCGACGATCAGATTTAGCAGCTTCTTGGGAGTCAACGACTTAAGGACGAGTGCGAACGTGTTCCGCTCAGGTCCGGTTCTTGCGAATGAGCTCGTCCGTTCAGGCAACTGTCCGGTCCGGCGGGCGCACGAGCGGCCGCCACGTGGAGTCACTGATGCGACGTCCCCTTCTGTTCGTTGTGTTCCTGCTGTGTGCGCTGACAGGGCTGCCGGCAATACCGTCCGCCCAGCGTCAGCCCACGCTCTCCACGGAACTGCTCACGCCCGCCGGCCTCGGCGAGCGCGTGCGCATCATCGTGCAGCCACCCTCGGGGAGGGACACGTCGGCGCTGCGCGGGCGCCTGCGCGGGCTGATTCGCCGGGAGTTGCAGGGGGCTATAGCCCTCGAGGTATCGCGCGCCGAGCTCGACCTCCTGATGCGTGATTCCGCGTTCGGGCACATTTCCGCCGACGCGCCGGTCGCGGCCGATATGGCAACGGCGAACAAGGTGACCCGCGCGAGCAGCGTCTGGCAGGGCACGAGCAGCCTGCTTGGGTCGACCCCCGGGTACACCGGCGCCGGCATCGGCGTCGCCGTCGTCGATTCCGGCATTGCCCCACACACCGCTGTTGGCAACCGGGTGATCGCGCGAGCGAACTTCGTGATGTGGGAAGCGGCCTCGTCGGCGGATCCGTACGGCCACGGCACCCACATCGCCGGGATCATCGCCGGGAGCACGACGGCTGCGACGTAACGTGACCTCCGCGTACGCCGGCGGCAGCGCGCCCGGGGTCAAATTGATCGATATACGTGTGCTCCGCTCCAATGGAATGGGCTACACGAGCGACGTCATCGCGGGCATCAACTGGGCCGTCGCGAACCGGACCCGGTACGGCATCCGGGTAATCAATCTATCGCTCGGGCACGCCGTCTCCGAACCTTCTGCCACGGATCCGCTGTGCCGCGCGGTTGCCCGTGCTGTCGAAGCGGGCATGGTTGTCGTCGCATCGGCGGGAAACTACGGGCTCACGAGCACCGGGGCACCCGTGCTTGGCGGGATCACGTCGCCGGGTAACTCCCCCTACGCAATCACTGTCGGAGCAATCGACACGGCAGGAACCGTCGATCGCCGCGATGACAAGGTTGCCCCGTTCAGCTCACGCGGCCCCACGGCCTTCGACATGGCGATCAAGCCGGACGTTGTCGCGCCGGGCACCCGTCTGGTATCGCTCGAGGCGCAGGGCTCGTATCTGGCGGCGCGCTATCCGAGCTGGCATATCGCCGGGAACGGACGCAACGCATACTTCCGGCTCAGCGGGTCGAGCATGGCCACCGCGGCGGTGAGCGGCGGGGTCGCCCTGCTACTCGATGCCGAGAACCTCACGCCCGCGCAGGTGAAGGTGGCGCTGCAGATGGGGGCGACGTTCGTTCCCGATGGCGGCCTCGTCGGCGGCGGCGCCGGCACGGTGGATTTTCACCAATCGCTCCAGCTCGCCAGGAGCGGCCTCGTGCCGAGCCTGCCTGGCACCCTCACGGATCTGCTCGGCACGTCAGGCGGCGCGACGTTCCGTGACACCGGCACATTGATCGACCGCCTGTATGGCAGAACCGGCCTGCGGCTTCTCGGACTGCTCGACGCCGGATTGTTCTGGGACCAGGCGGACACGGCCGAGTGGGGCGTGCTGAACCTGCTGGGCCTGCTGAACCCGCTCAAGAACGTCGCTCCGCACCGACTTATCTGGGGTGAGGTATCAGAATGGACCGAGAGCGATCACCTCGTGTGGGGCGACGCGGTCCAGAATCCGTCCGGGCAGCATCTCGTGTGGGGCGACTCGGAACACACCGGCGCGAATCACCTCGTATGGGGTGATGCGGCCGCGGACGGCGCTCGGTAGGCGAGCGTGAGCAAACCTGTCAGGCGTGCACTCTCACGCGGCGGGCGCACCTACGTCTGGTCCGTCGCGGCAGCGGGCTGTGCGGTGGCCACGTACTGCGTCGCCACGCTGGCGCGGGACGGCGTGTCGGTGCAGCTGCTCCTGTTCGGCGCCCTGACGATTCTGAGCGGGCGCGTGACGCTCAAGGTGCCGTCCGTCACCGCCCGCTTCTCGCCGTCGGAGATGTTCACGTTTTCGTGCGTGCTCCTCTTCGGCCCCGCCGCGGGCGCGCTGGCGCTCGCCACCGACAGCCTCGTGCTCGCCTGGCGCCAGAAATGGCGCCTGGAGCAGACGCTCTTCAACTTCGGCAGCCTGGCGCTGTCGGTGTGGATTGCCGGCACGCTGTTCTTCCTCACCGCGGGCGTCGCGCCGCTTGCCTCGGCTCTCCCGCCGTCGAGTGACCTGCTGCTTCCGCTGGGAGTTCTCGCCGCGTCGTACTTCCTGATCAACAGCGGCCTCATCGCCACCGCCATTGCCTTCGACATCGGGCGCCGTCCACTGAGCGTGTGGCGAGAGCACTTCCTGTGGCTCGGCCCGGGCTACGCGGCCGGCGCCTGCGTCGCGTTCCTCCTGGTCGTTGCGTTGCGCCAGGTGCAGTTCGGTGCGTTGACCGCCTTCCTCCTGATTGCGCCCGTCCTGCTGGTCTTCTACTTCACGCTGCAATCGTCGTTCGGCCGCGCCGAGGACGCGAAGGGGCATGTGGCGGCGCTCAACCGGCTGTATCTCTCCACGGTGGAGACGCTCGCCACGGCCATCGATGCCAAGGACGAAGTCACGCACGGCCACATCCGAAGGGTCCAGGTCGCGGCCATGGCCCTCGCGCGGGAAATCGGCATCAATGACGCGTCCCTGCTCCAGGCCATCGAAGCCGCGGCACTGCTCCACGATACGGGGAAAATCGCCGTTCCCGAGCACATCCTCAACAAGCCGGGGAAGCTCACGGCGGCCGAGTTCGAGAAGATGAAGCTCCACGCGCCGATCGGCGCGGAGATCCTGGCGGCCATCGATTTCCCGTACCCGGTGGTCCCGATCGTCCGTCATCACCACGAGAACTGGGACGGCACCGGGTACCCTGACGGGCTCGCGGGCGCCGCCATCCCGATTGGGGCACGGATCCTGTCGGTCGTCGACTGCTACGACGCGCTGACGTCGGATCGCCCCTACCGCCGGCGCCTGACGGATGAAGCGTCGGTGGCAATCCTGACGGAGCGGCGCGGAACGATGTACGACTCGATGGTCGTCGACGCGTTCATCAAGGCCCGGCACCAGATCATGCCGGCGTGCGAGCCCGCGGGGCATCCGGTTCTCCGCACGCTCGGGGAGGCGAGAGAGTCCATCGCGCACGTCGACTCCGCCCCGGTGCCCGCGGCCGACACCGCCGCGACCGCGGAAGTCCTGGCCGTGGCGAGTCTCGCGCGCGCGGTCTCCGGGGAAGCCGGGATTGCGGATGTCGGCGCACTCACGTGGATGATGCTCCGGCAGGTCGTGCCTGCGGTCGCGATGTCGCTGTTCACGTACGACGACAAGCGCGACACGGTCGTGGCGCAGTATGCGGGGGGCGTCCATGCGGGGGCCCTGCGAGGAATGCAGATGGCCGTGGGCGCCGGCGTCGCGGGATGGGCAGCGGCCAACCGGAGGTTCGTGCTCAACGCGGATGCGGCGATCGACCTCGGCCCGCTGCTCGCGGCAGCCTCACCTCCCCTGCGGGCGTCACTCACGATGCCGCTCGTGCACGAGGGGGCGATCGTCGGGGTCGTCTCGCTCTACGCATCCGCCGTGGGGGCCTTCAGCGACGATCACGCGCGGCTCCTCAGCCTCCTTGCGCCGAGCCTCGCGACGTCCCTCGCGGCACTTCCGAAGACCGGTGCCTGGACCGGCGCGCAGCCCGGGCGGCTCCGGCCCGCCGCCGGCGAGCTCCGGCTGCTCAAGCGATAACGCTCGACTGTGCCGTCGGCGCCGTGTGGAGCGGACACGGGCGCCGATGTCTACGGAGTCCGACCTGGAGCACACGAAGACGAATCACCACGGAGACACGAAGAGCACGGAGACTCACGGAGACAAGATGCGGGCATCAAGCGCAGGTCGCTCCGATCAAACACTCAACTGACGATAACAACGCACAGAGACGGTGAGCGAAACGGCGTGGCCGGTCGCCGACCTCTGGTCGGCGCAGGACAGGCGTGAGATCACCACACACAAGTCCCGCAC
>JALZOC010000261.1 GCA_030857365.1 Acidobacteriota bacterium | reverse complement strand
ACGGCCCGGACGAACGACATCAGGGGCGCGCCGTCGATCACCGTTTCGCGCAGCTTGGCCTCGATATTGAAGAACGCCATTTTTGCGGCCACGTCGAGCCGCTCGAACAACGCCGCATCGAGACCCATACCGGGCGCCACAAACGGCGATGCGATCTGCTGCAGCCGCGCCAGGCCGTTCGCGACGTCTCCGGTCCCGGGCGAATCGGGCACCAGCATCAATCGCAAGATGAGATCGTCCCCCTCGATCTGGTCAGGGCGGCGGATGAAGTCGAGGCGCCGGACGAACTGCCACGCGGGGCGATGACGCGGGGCGGAGAACGTGATGCCGTACACCTGCCCCGCGTCGAACGGGAGGTCGAGTCGCAGCTCCACGGTGGACTCATCGGTTGTCCCCTGCGACAGGAGCCGCGGTCCGCCGGCCGCAAAGAGATCGGACACACGGATCTGCAGCGCGCCGCCGCGCCACAGATTCCGGTCGCTGCCGTACAGGATCACCGTCACGCGTTTCTGAATCACCACGCCTCCTTGCGCGCTGCTCCGGCCGCGCCCCGTAACCGCCACCCTCGCGCGAAGCCTGCCATCGGCAGCGGCACTCCGCATGCTGCCGACCTTTGCCGACGACGATGCCCTGCGCGCCCAGGTCCGCCGCCATCGAGCGAAGCGCCGTCCCCAGCGCCGGATGGAGTTGCTGTATCCGCTTCTCGGATGAGGGCTTCATCACGGGCCGAAGGCTAGGCGGAAAACAGCGGCAGGTCGAAGCGCGCCGCGCGGCCCTCCAGCTGCGGAACCTGTTCGAACTTCCGCGTCTGGAGCTCGCCCGCCGCCGAATCGTGCAGCTCTCGGTACGTGAGACGTCCCTGGCGCTTCCGGATGGCCTCGACCAGTGCGAACGTCAACGCGCCGTTGTACCGGCCGTTGATGAACGCGTCGGCGGACGTCTGCGTATCCCGGCAGCCGGTGATCAGGACCTCGGGCAGATCCGCGTTGACGATGTCTCTCGTTTTTCGTGCGGCGCGCGGGGACCGGCGGAGCTCGCTCTTCACTTTCCGCGGAAGGCTGCGACCGGATTCAACGGCCGCCAGCCCCCACGGGCTCGGCAGGTACCGCTGGGTCACCGGCGCGTCGGGCGGGAGTATGGCGCGTGTGTTGGTGCCGGAATGGCAGCAGTCCATGATCACCGTCAGGGCGACACCTGCCCGGAGACCGTCGAACGTGCGTCGCAGCCAATCGTCCCGCAGCGGATCGTTCCAGTCCAGGTCCGTCGGACAGAGGATCTCGTCACGGCCATCCGCTTCGTCTTCGGCGTCGTCGGGCACATTGGAGCCGTGGCCGGAGTAGTGCAGCAGCGCCACGTCTCCCTTTTTGGATTCACGCATCAGCTTCTTGATGCCGGCCTCAATGGCTTTCTTCGTGGCAGCGGCGTCGAGCAGCACGGAGATGTCGCTCGTCTTGAATCCATGGAACTCGACGAGCACCGCACTGAGGTCCTTGACGTCGTTGACGCAGCCCCTGAGGTCCGCGCCGGCCATCTGGTACCGGTTGATTCCAATCAGCAACGCACGCTTGGCCATCACACTCTCCCTGTTCCACAAGCACTCATGTCCGCCTGAGAAATCGAATCTGCGAAGGCTCCGTCAGCCGCGTGACCGCACCTTCCTCATCCCCTTCAAAAGGATCGAGCCGCGTCAACGCCCCGAACGACAGCCCCGCGCGTTGTTCGATGCCCGCGATGCGCGTCTGCGCGGTCTCGTGCCGCCCGAACACGAACTCATCGTCGCGAAAAAAGGCGTCCTGCGACATCGTATAGCCGGTTGCGCACAGCTCACCGCTCCGATCGTGGATGAACGCCATCACCTTCCAGAACGAGCGGGGGATCTGCACGCCGTAGCGGATCGGATCGTCGGGAAGCAGGCACGGCCCGGTGAACACGGAGATCCGCATCTGGTCGGATCGGGCGTGCTCGAGGGCGTAGCTTTCGAGCGCGAGCCAGACACCGGCGTTGAAGGGCTGCATCTGCGGCACGGCGTTCGTGACGTGCATCGAATCGCTGTTGCCGAGCGCCGCCGCCCTTGGCTCACCCCAGATCGGGTCCTCGCGGCGCGTCATGTGCCCGCGGGCGAACAGCGGCTCGTTGCCGTAGCACTCCTCGCGGATCTGCTGCCGGCTGGGAATGCGGGGGTCGACCCGCCACGACGGGCGCTTCAGCCGGCGGAAGCTCCTCCCGTCGATGTTCCCGGCGCTGAAGAGGCACAGCCGGCGGCTGCGGCTCATCACAACGGAGAAGTGCTGGTATCGCAGCTCGGCTTCGTCGCGGCCGTTCCACCGGTACGTGAGCACGTCCGTGGTGTTGCGGACGAGCGGCAGCGGCACGGCGACGCCGACAAACAGCGGGTCGTATCCCCTGCGGTCCGCGTAGTCGGCCGGCAGGCCCTCTGCGATCGGCTCAGGCTCGCCCGACGGGTGGGCCGGCGCCGTCGGCGTGCCGGGAGGGCGTCCGGGCGGCAGGTCGTGCCGGCCCGGCGAGGACGGACGCGAGGGAAGCCCCGGCCGGAGGACCGCGTGGCGGAGAAACGCGTCGAGCCGTGACGCCACGAGCGCGGCCGGAACGGCGTAGTTCGTCTCGAGAAAGCGACCGGCAAAGTGCAGCCCGACGGCCTCGCCGCTCGAGAGGTCGAGCAGCACAGAACCGGAATTGCCGCCGAGCGTCGAGCAGTCGTGGAGCAGGACGTCGCGGCGGGCCTCCGTGACCTGACCGGGCGCCAGCCGCTTCTTGTCGTAGACATCGCCGAAGATCGAGTGCATCAACGGCTGATCGGGCACCCGGTTGTCCCGGGCCGGATAGCCAATCACGGCGACCTGCTGCTCCGCGCGCGCCGCAGCAGCCGCGAGGGGGATGGGAATGGCGAGCTCGCGCGGCCCTGACCCGTCCTCAACTCGGAGCAGCGCAAAATCGGGCCCGTCCTCGTCCTCGATGTGGAGAATCTCGGCAATCGAAAACTCCAGGCGTTCGGGCCGCCCCGCCTCTTCGAGGAAGTCGATGGACGCGTCGATCGGGCCGGCGCCGACGCCCTGCCTGAATGTGAAGCGGCCCCGCGCCCGACGCCCGAACGCCAGCGCGACGTGGCGGTTGGTCACGATCGTGTTGCGCGCCACAAGCCACCCGGTCCCGACATATTCGAGGCCCGGCAGCCCTTTCACATCGATGCGGCCGACGGCCTGAGCCGCGCGCTGCAGGTGGGACGCGGCGACCTGAAGCCGGGAGCGCCATACCGCACTCGCGGCATCCGCGAACTGCAGCTGCGCGGCGTCGCCGGCGATCGCGAGGACCGGGCGCCCGACGCGAAGCACGATATTGCGAACGGCACGCTCGTGAGACGCGGCGCCACGACCGAGCGCGCGGGAGCCGGCGCCCCACGAGCGCGCCGGCGGCATCGCCTGCGCGCTCGAGGCGGCGGCCCGGATTTCCTCGGCGAGCGGGCGGTCCACCGAGTCGAGCGTCGAAATCAGCGCGTCGACCCGCGTGTCGAGGTCTCTCATGGCTACGCGCCGCTTTCAGTGAAAGGTCTGGGGATAGTAGACGCTCAGAATCTCCTGGACCATCGCGTCGCGGGACGGGAAGCGGGTTTCGTCGTAGCAGCCGAGCGGATTCTCCGGCGCGTTCACGAGGCACCGGTTGCAATACGTGCACGGATTGGCCGGCCGCCCGATGCCGCGCGCGAACTGCTGGACCAGGTCGTTGTTCGCGATGAGCGGACGGGCAATGCTCACGGCGTCGCAATCGCCTCGCGCGATCGCCGCCTCGATGATGGCCGCGGTCTGGAATCCGCCCGTGCAGAGCACCGGTATGGTTCCGACCGCCCGCTTGATCGCACGCGCATCGGGAAGATTCAGCCCTTCGATGAGCTCCCGGGCACCCCGCGCCTCCTCCCAGCGGTTCTTGAACAGCTCCCCGGTGAGCCGGCCCGTGAACAGCAGGTAATTCCGCAGTCCCAGCGCACCGCTCGAGATCAGGCTGTCGTACGTCTTCTTCAGCTCGTCAATCGGAAGATCCCCCGCCGGATTCCTGGGGTGCGGAAAGGCACTTCCGGACGACACGTGTATGGCGTCGACGCCGTCGTCTTTCAGCCACTGGCAGACCTGCAGCGAGTCCTCGATCGTGTTGCCGGGCTTCTCGTCGGGCAGCATGGCGTCGTTGAATTCCGTGGCGCTGATCTTCATCTGGAGGTGGAAATCCCGCCCGACCCGCGCGCGGATGGCCTGCACGATCTCCCGCACGAATCTCGCCCGGTTCGCGAGCACGCCACCGTAGCCATCGGCCCGGTCGTTGATGGCGGAGCTCAGAAACTGCGTGATGAGATAGCCATTCGCGCCGTGCAGCTCGATGCCGTCGAGGCCTGCTTCCCTGGCGCGCCGCGCGCCTTCCGCGAAGGCCTGCACCGTCTCCGCAATCTGGGCGAGCGTCATGGCCTCGCACTCGAACCCATGGAGCGGGTCCCTCTTCGCGGTGGAGCTCAGGCCCGGTGGGGGCGAGTCGATCGTCGGGATGTCGCGCTGCCGGCCGCCATGACTGAGCTGAAGAATGTAGCGGCAGTCGTGCTCGTGCACCGCCTCGCCGACCGCCCGCCAGAAGGGAATCCGATCGTCGTCGACGATCGTCGCGTAGTTGGGCAGGATTCGGCCGCGCGCATGCACCGGCACGAACGAGGAGATGATCGCGCCGACGCCGCCGCGCGCGAATTTCACTTCCCAGTTGATGCGCGGTTGCGCTCCGGTGCCGTCGTAGTTGTCGAACCGGCCCGATACGTTCGACCTGAACACGCGATTCTTGACGGTGAGGTTCCGGAATGCCAGCGGCGAAAATAATCTCTCGTACGGCATGTTCGAGTGCCGCGGATTATAGCCGAACCGACGCTTCGCGAATCCAGAAGTTCATGGCAGAATCGGTCCGCTCACATTTCTCCGACTGCGAGGCGTCGATGGCGGACAAACTGCTTGGACGGATAGGCGACTTCCTGCAAAGCCGGCGGCCCTGGTACGAGCTGCCGAAACTGCTGGCGATGCCGCGGCTGATTGAAATCCGCAA
>JALZOC010000260.1 GCA_030857365.1 Acidobacteriota bacterium | reverse complement strand
CGCGCTAAGAGCACGCGTCGTCCGTGTTAGCCTTCCTCCGCGGAGCGCCGCCGGCGGCCGCCAGCCGCACTTCGTATCACAGGAGCCTTCGCAATGCTCGAGTCCAGGAAACAGATCTCGGCGGCCGTCGCGGTTGCCTTGTTTACGATTGGCGCGGGGTGCGCATCGCTGCGGATGGCGGACACTGGCGCGAAGCCGGCGTCTTCTCCGCAGCAGGGGTTTACCGCCAGACACGACGCCCAGGCCGGTACGATAGCCGTGTTCCGAGCCGGCAGCCCCGAACCGGTCCTTACCCAGAACGCCGCGCCGGATCACCGGCCCTTCATCCATCCGATCGCCGCGCCGGACGGCAAAGGCGTGCTCACCGAGTTCAGCCCGGCGCACCACCGGCATCAGACGGGGCTCTACTGGGGATTCACGCGGCTCAACGGACGCGACTACTTCCACAACCCTCAGGGAGACCACTGGAGGCGGGTTTCCGCTGACGTGACGCAGGCGGCCGGCGAGGAGGTGCGGTGGCAGACGGTCTACGACCTGCTCGACGCCACCGGCACCCCCGTGCTGCGGGAAACGCAGCGCTGGGCGATGCGAGAGCGGAACGGCAGGTACGTGCTGGACCTGGAGTGGCGGGGCGAGGCCCGGACCGAGGTCACGGTCGGCCGCCACGACTACGGCGGCCTGTTCCTGCGCATGCCCTGGCGCGACGGGGTCCGCGGCGAGGTGGTGAACGCCGCCCGGCAGCGCAACGAACGCGCCGAGGGGCAGCGCGCCATGTGGATCGACGTGGGCATGCAGGTCGAGGGGCGCGATGACCTGGCGCACATTGCCATGTTCGATCATCCCGACAACGCAGGCTATCCCGGCGCCTGGCGTGTCGACGGGCAGCTGGGTGTCGGCGCGGCGCGATCGCGTACGGGAGACTGGACGATCGCGCAGGGAGCGACCGAAGTCATCCGTCACCAGTTCGTCGTCTACACCGGCGCGCTCGACGACGTGGCGATGACGAGTGCGTGGGCGGAATTCAGCGGCAACACCGGGATGTATTCGACGACAGCGCTCTGGGGAATCGCGCAGAGGGAAGGTCGGGAAGCAAAATTCCTGAACCCGCAGCAGGCCGTTGCGCAGATGACGGTGATGGACGGCTACCGGGTGAATGCCTGGGCCGCCGAGCCGGACGTGACCCAGCCGATGGCCTTCTGCTGGGACGATCGGGGACGGCTCTGGGTCGCGGAGAACCGCGATTACGAGTCGCGCGTGCAGGGGTTCTCGAACGCCGGCGACAGCCGCATCCTGATCCTGGAGGACACCGATCGCGACGGCGTGGCAGACAGCCGCAAGGTGTTCATGGAAGGGATTGTTTTCCCCGCCGCGCTCGCGGTCGGCTTCGACGGCGTGTTCGTCGGCGCTCCGCCCAACCTGCTGTTCGTTCCCGATCGGGACGGCGACGACAAGGCCGACATGGCCGCCATCGAGGTGCGTCTGACCGGCTGGGGCATCCAGGACCGTCACGAGACGTTGAACAGCCTCCACTGGGGACCGGACGGATGGCTCTATGGCCTGCAGGGGTATGCGACGGCCTCGAAGATCAGGAAGCCCGAGGGGAAGGGCCGCGTGTACCGGCACAAGGATCCGTTCCCCGAAAACATTCTCGAGGGGGAAGGGGTCGACATCAACGGCGGCGTGTGGCGGTACCATCCCACGCGTGACGAGTTCGAGGTCGTCGCCCACGGCTTGAGCAATCCGTGGGGGATCGACTACGACGCCAAGGGACAGCTGCTCACGAGTGCCTGCGTCATCCCGCACCTCTGGCACATCGTCCCCGGCGGCATCTACCACCGGCAGGGCGGCCAGCACTTCAATCCGTATGTGTACGACGACATCAAGACGATCGCGGATCATCGTCACAGGTCGGCGCATGGCGGCGCGCGCGTGTACCAGTCCGACGCGTTCCCCGCATCGCAGCAGGGCCGCATCTTCATGGCGAACATCCACGAGCATGCGGTGCTCTCGGATGTGCTGTCGCGCAAGGGGTCCGGGTTCACCGCGCGGCACGGAGACGACGTGCTCCTCGCGAACAATGCGCAGTGGATAGGCTTCAGCGTGGAGATCGGTCCGGACGGAGCCCTCTATGTACTGGACTGGCACGACGGCGACATCTGCGGCCAGGACGTGCTGCACCAGGAGACGGGCCGCATTTACCGGGTCGCGCCGGTCTCGTCGCTCGCGGAACAGTGGGAGGGGCGCTACTCGGACCTCCGTCGCATGACCGACGCGCAGCTCGTATCGCTTCAGACCAGCCGGAGCGACTGGCACGCCCGGCGGGCCCGAATCATTCTCCAGCATCGTGCCGCGAAGGGAACTCTGCAGCCCGGGACCCACGATCAGCTGCGCAGGATCTTCACGACCGACGGGAACGCCGACTGGCGCCTGCGCGCCATGTGGGCGCTGCACGTGACGGGCGGCTGGACGCCGGATCGGCTCCTCGAGGCGCTCGGCGACCAGGACGAACACATCCGCGCGTGGGCGGTCCAGCTCCTGGCGGAGGGACGTTCGCCGTCGACCCGTGCGCTCGAGGCGTTCACCAGGATGGCTCGCGACGATCGTTCGGCCGTCGTGCGGCTCTACCTCGCGGCGGCGCTCCAGCGCATCGACCCCGCGGCGCGGTGGCCCATTGCCGCAGGGCTGATGGCCCATGGAGAAGACGCGGAGGATCAGAACCTGCCGAAGATGGTCTGGCTCGGGATTGAGCCGCTGGTGGCCGGCGATGCGGCACGCGCTCTCGAGCGTGCCGGAGCGAGCGCCATACCCCAGCTGGCCCGGTTCATCGCGCGCCGCACGGTCGACAGCGACGATGCGACGGCGCTGGAAGCACTGGTCGCGGCCATTGCCGCGGCTCCGAAGACGCAGATCAGTCTGCTGGAGGGGATGCGCGACGGCATCGAAGGACGGACCGATCTCGTCGCGCCGCCAAACTGGGCACGCACCTACGCCCGGCTGAAACGATCCGACGGACCCGTCGCGGCTCTCGCGCTCGGGGTGGCACAGGAGTTCGGCGACATCGACGTGGCCCGGCAGAATCTTGCCATTGTCAGGAACCGGACCGCACCGCCGGACGCCCGCCGCACGGCGCTCCGCACGCTCGCGTTGCAGCGCCGCGAAGAGCTCGTCTCCGAACTGCCGCCATTACTCGACGACGGCCCGCTCCGGATCGACGCCGTCCGCGCCATCGCCGCGTTCGACGACGCCGCGCTCGGGAAGCTGCTCGTGGATCGGTATGGAACGTTCAGCGGAGCCGAAAAGGCCGAGGCGGTCCAGACGCTGGCCTCGCGCCCGCGGTATGGCCGCTTGCTGACGGAGGCTATCGCGAAGGAGGTCGTGCCCCGCACCGATATCCCGTCCTACGCCTCGAGGCAGCTGGTGCGGGTCGTGGGCACCCCGTTCGTGGAGGTCTGGGGCCCCGTGGAACGAAGCGCAACGGAGGACAAGGCGTATGCCCGCTACCGCCGGATCCTCAACGAGGAGGCCATTGGCAAGGCAGACGTGCGCAACGGGCGCAGCGTGTTCGGGCGCACCTGCGGAGCCTGCCACGTGCTCTACGGCGAAGGGGGCAGCATCGGGCCCGACCTGACCGGGTCCAACCGCGCCAACCTGGATTACCTGCTCCTGAACGTCCTGGATCCGAACGGTGAAGTGCAGGACGCGTACAAGATGGTCGTCGTGACGACGCGGGACGGGCGGACCTACTCGGGGACCGTGGCGGGGGAGACCGACCGCCAGATCACGCTGCGCGTGATAGGGCGGGACGCGACCGTGATCAACAAGTCGGACATCCAGTCGCGGGAAGCGACAGCCGTCTCGATGATGCCTCCGGGTCTGTTCGACGCCTTGACGAACCCCGAGGTGATCGATCTGGTCGCCTATCTGCGAACCGCAAAGCCCGTCGGGCCGTGATCCGCGGTCCGGACCTCGTCAAAGGCCGCCCCGGAGCTGGGGTCTGACCCCCTGTACGTACACGGGAGCAACCTCCGCTGCTTCGGCCAGCCAGGTGGCGCCCTGGCTCGCTACTCCAGCTGCAGCGGCTCGGGCTCATGAACATCCGGCGCGGGCACGGGAAGCTGCATGAGCAGCCGCGCGCAGGCATTCCAGCGCAGCAGCGAGTCGTCGTTGTTCGGCGGCCGGTGCGCTTCCGCGCGCTCGTACGACACCATCGCCTCCCGCAGCCACTCGGCCGCGGCCGCCGCCGCCCCGTGCCGATCGCGTTCGAGGACGGCCTTGGCGACCCGCTCGCGGATGATCCCTGCGTAGTAGGCCCGCTCGTACTCGTCCGATAGGGCCGCGGCCAGCTCTCCCGCCCGACCGACGGCGCGCGACGACGAGTCGTGCAGGAACTGATCGGTCAGTGCCAGCAGCAGCATGACCTTCGCGTCCTGGTTGCCGGGCTCCACCTGGAGAATGTCCAGGCAGATGCTTTCGGCTTCTCCGGGTTCGTTCAGCAGCCGATACCGCTCGGCCTTGGCGAGCGCCGCCGGCACCGCATCTCTCGACAGCGGCTTGAGGTCGAACATCCGCGCGGGCGTCGTCATGGCGTGTACCTCAGGAGCGAAACATCCGCAGCAGCTTCGTGACCGGATCGTAGAACTGATCCACGACCCGCTCCTTCAGCGGGATGATGGCGTTTTCGGTGATGGTGATGTGCTCGGGGCAGACTTTCGTGCAGCAGCGGGTGATGTTGCACAGACCGATGCCGTGCTGATTCTTGAGCGCCGCCACGCGGTCGCCGGCATCGATCGGGTTCATCTCGAGTGCCGCTACGTACGTGAGGAACCGCGGGCCGATGAACTCGTCGTGCATCGTGTGGTCGCGCAGGATGTGGCAGACGTCCTGGCAGAGGTAGCACTCGATGCACTTGCGGAACTCCTGTACGCGATCGATGTCCTTCTGCTGTACCCGCCACGTGCCGTCCGGCGCATCGGGGCGCCTCGCCACGAACGGGGCAATGGTCTTCTTGACGCGGAAATTCCAGGAGACGTCGGTGACGAGGTCCTTCACCAGGGGAAACGCGCGCATCGGCTCCACGGTCACCGGTTCGTCCATCGGCAGGCTGTTC
>JALZOC010000259.1 GCA_030857365.1 Acidobacteriota bacterium | reverse complement strand
CCCTACTTCTCGCAGCGCAAGCATCGCATCACCGCGTCTGGCGTGTGGCAACTACCCTGGTTCCCCGGCGAGCGCAGCCTCAAGGGGTATCTCCTGGGCGGCTGGTCGATGGCCCCGATGCTGGTCTACCAGTCGGGCCGGCCGTGGGACGTGCCCGGCAACGTCGATCTGGCGCCGGGCGTCAGCCTCGACGAGATCGCGCTGCCAGGCAAGAAGGACGGGCAGTTCATCTACGGCGTGAAGCCGTGCATCGGCCAACGCCAGTCGAACGGCACGTATTCGCTGCTGTCCGTGTCGCAGGCGTACGGCTGCACAGAGCCCTACTTCCTGATCCGCGAGGCTTTCCAGCGCCGCACGGCGATGTTCCGCTACGACGAGTTCCGCCTGCCCGGGATGTTCATGCTCGACGTGAACTTCGCGAAGATGACGCCGATCACGAATAGCGTTCGCCTCCAGGTGCGTCTCGAGGCGTTCAATGTGCTCAACAGCCCACAGTACGACGAGCGTCAGTACAACCAGACCACGTCCTCGGCGGATTTCGGCCGCATCAACCGCAACACCACCGGGCAGTCGGGCTTCCAGCGGTTCGTGCAGCTCGGATTCCGGTTGATATTCTGAGCGTTCAAGCTTCGAGCCCAAGGCTCGAGGTTTCGGCGACTTGTTCGGGGCTCCAGGTCTTTCGACCTGGGGCCCCGATTTTTTATTCAGTCCCCCTGATTCCCATCCCGCCGGCTCTTCGCTCACAATAGGCTGGTGCGTGTACTCGCCGTTGCCGCGGCGCTCGGACTTGCCATCGGACTTCCCGCGGACGCGCCGGCGCCGGCGTCACAATCGATCGGGTGGGCCGATCTTGCGCCGCTGCATACCAGGCTCGAAGCGCACGGCATTACCGCGGCCTCCTTCGGGGCGTTCGTGGAGAAGACGCATGCCGACAGCCGGCGGCGTGTGCGCGAGGGGGACGTGGATCATCTCGTCTTCTACGCGCTTCAATCGACAGGCTTCACCAGGCTGCCTCCCATCGAGCCGGCGGTGAGCGCCAGGGCGCTCGTCGATGGTCTCGATACGGCGACCCGCCAGGCGTTTCTCGAAAGTCGTCCCGGCTTCGAGCCGCCGATTCCATCAGCTGTCCGAGCGCGCGTGGCTGCGCTGCTCCGCGCACTGAATTCCCCCCCGCGCGATGCGCGGCTCACGTACTTTCAGTCGCTCGTGCAAACGACGTTTCCGGACCGCGGTAAGCGCGAGGCCGCCGTGCTTCGCGAGTACCTGCGCGCAATGCGATTCGTTTACCAGAAGGAGTTCGTGGCGCAGCGTGCCGGTGCGGACGCGGTGGCGGAGCTCTATCGCACCCGTGGGCTCAGCACGGATACCGCCGTCGAAGCAGGCTATGTCGTCTACAACGGACTGGGTATCGTCCGCGCGCTCGATCCGGAGCGGCGCATTCGCAGGGTTCTGATTGTCGGCCCGGGGTTGAGTCTGGCGCCGAGAACGGGATTGCTGGAGGCCGGTCCGCCGGAGAGTTATCAGCCCTGGGCGATCATCGATGCGCTGCTCGCGCTTGGCCTTTCATCCGTGGATGACCTGCAGGTCGTGGGTGCCGATATCAACCCGCGGGTCGTGAAGCATCTCACCCGCTCGCGGGCGGCGCCGCCAGTCCTGAACCTGGTCAGCGACATAGCTGGGAGCGATAGCGTATTGCTCTCTGAGGAGTATCGTCAGTATTTTGCGCAACTCGGCGGCGCGATCGGCACCGTCACAGCGGCTCCGACTGGGAGCAGGATCGCGTCTGGCCATTTGCGCAGGACTGTCAGGGTCGGAGCGAAGCCCGCAGCGGCTCTGACGGCCGCCACCCTCGACATCGTCACGCAACGGCTCGAGGGCGGCTCGTTCGATCTGGTGGTCGTGACGAACGTGCTCCCCTACTTCGATGACGTGCAGCTGATGCTGGCGCTGAGCAACGTCGCGGCCATGCTCGCACCGGGAGGCGTGTTCCTCCACAACGAGGCCCGACCGCTGCTGCAGGACGTGACGGCGGCGCTCGGACTCCCGCTGGAGCAGTCTCGACACGCCGTCATCGCGACCGTCCGTGGAGCGGCGCCACTCTCCGACAGCGTGTGGCTTCATCGACGACAGGCCGACAAGCCGTAACGCCTGCATGAGGGTGGAGGATGCTTCTCGGCTGAAGATTCTCGGACAAAATCCGCCGTGGCTTCCGCCTTCAGGCGAAAGATCGGTGGCGGCGTTCAACTTCCGCCTGAAGCCTGAGCGATTCCCGTCACGGCACGAACATACAGTTCCGCGTGGCGGATTTGCTGCGTCAGTCGCCCGCCAACGCGCATCTGGAGTGGGAGATCGCGGAATTGCTGTCGCGGCCTCCGGGACGGCCCAGCCATACGCCGCTGGTCCGGTACAAGAGCTTTCACTATCAGGCAGGCAGCTGGACGCAACAGCGACGGCGATGCTCAGGCGGATCTGGGCGCTGCCGGTCCCAGC
Source organism: Acidobacteriota bacterium (assembly GCA_030857365.1). Taxonomy (GTDB): domain Bacteria; phylum Acidobacteriota; class Vicinamibacteria; order Vicinamibacterales; family 2-12-FULL-66-21; genus JALZOC01. Next base: position 2,623 of record JALZOC010000259.1, on the reverse strand, counting down.
GGGCTGAGCTGGCGGTCACGAGTTCAGCGAAGAAGGTTGACGAAGAAAGAGCACAAGCCTGGAGAGGTGTCCGAGAAAGACAGTCGAACCGAGGCGTTTCCCGTCGATTCCACGCCGGGGCGTGTATCGCTTTTGCTTTTCGGGTGCTGGACGGTCCGCGACGAGGAACTCGCAGCAACCGGCGCCCGTTGGTGTAGCATCGTCTCGTTTCCGGACAGCCAAAATGGAAATCTCTGCTTCAACGCGGACAACACCCGTGGGTCACGACGTCACATTTACCGTCGTCATCGCTACTTACAACCGTGCGAATGATCTCCGCGACACCATGAACAGCCTGGCAGCGGTACGGACTTCCTACGGGTGGGAGACGATCGTCGTAGACAATAATTCATCTGACAACACAGCCTCTGTTGTCGCGGAAGCAGGAAGAGGCTTTCCGGTAGCGCTGCGTTATCTGTTTGAGCCCGAGCAGGGTAAAGCCGCCGCCTTGAACACCGCCATTCGCGCGGCGACGGGTGACATCCTGGTGTTCACCGATGATGACGTCAGAGTGCCTTCGGATTGGTTGGACCGCACACACGCCGGCTTCGAGCGCTTCGGCTGTGATTATGTTGGCGGAAAGGCATTGCCACTCTGGTGCACACCGCGCCCCGCCTGGATACCGGATCGAAGCAGTCAGCACTGGGGAGTGTTGGCGCTCCTGGACTACGGCCCGGAGCCGCTGGAGTTCGGCGGGCGCGTGCCGCTCGGTGTGAATCTGGCGGTTCGACGAGCAGCATTCTCACAACACAACTTATGGTGGGATAACGCTTTTGATCGAAAGGGCGGCTCCCTGCGCGGGCAGGGACAGCGCGAATGGTGCATACGTGCACGGGATGCCGGACTGCGCGGGTTCTATGTCCCTGACATGATTATCTATCACACCGTGCAACGCGACCGCCTCCAGAAACGCTACTTCCGGAGATGGATGTACTGGAAAGGAATCAGCCGTGCCGTCATGTATGCGCAGACCGGACGTGACATGGAAGTACCCGAGCGCACAGAGCTGAATTTTTCAAAGGTGCCGCATATCGCCGGTGTACCGAGATACATGTACAGGCACCTTGTTCGCTCCTTGCTCGAAATGATGCGCTGGTCATTGCTGCGGCGAGATTCGATTGCCGCCTTTGAGCATGAAATGTGGCTGTGGTTCTTTGCCGGTGTGGTGCGACAGCGTTGGATCGATCGTTCACGCAAGTAAGGTGACGCGCCAGGCACTGACTTCTATTCGGCCTACGACAACGGCCCGGAGTTCATCGCGACCGCGATTCTGCGGTGGGTCCACGCCGCCCTGATCGAAACGGCGTTCATCGACGCCGGCAAGCCATGGCAGGATGGCACCGACGAAATCGTTCAACGGGAAGTTCCGCAACGAACATCTCTCGCCTATTTGGTTTCGCAACCGCGTCGAGGCGAAGGTCGGCATCGAGCGGTGGCGCCGTCACTACAACGAGGTTCGGGCCCCGAACTGCGCTTAAATCGATTCCGGTGGATAATCGGCACATGGTCAAACCTGACACGCCCCGGACGGACCCGGTCGCATTGGCGGATGTATCGCGCCGCGATTTCGTGACAACGGTGGCAGGCCTTGGGGCTGCCTTCATGATCGTCCCGAGGCACGTCCTCGGACGGGGGTTCCAGGCACCGAGCGACACCGTCAATGTCGCAATCGTCGGCGTGGGCGGGATGGGCGCCGTCAATGCGGCAGCCGTGATGAGCCAGAACATCGTCGCCATCTGCGACTGCGACGACAGCCTGCTGGACGGAAAGCTGGCGCAATGGACGCGCGCCGTGCGCTCCCCGGGCTCGCCCCGGCCCCCGGCGCCCCCGCCGCCGGAGAGTGCCTGGCGGAACTTCGGCCGCTCGAAGGCCCAGCTCGCCGCGGATGCGCGGTGGCCGAAGACCGATCCGGTCGCGACGCTCCAGCGATTCGTCGACGAACAGATTCCGCGCGTGAAGAAACACCGGGACTACCGCGAGATGCTGTCGACGCAGAAGGACATCGACGCGGTCATTGTCGCCACGCCGGACCACATGCACGCGATCATCGCGTCGGCCGCGATGGACGTCGGGAAGCACGTGTACGTGCAGAAGCCGCTCACCTGGTCGGTGCACGAAGCGAGGCACCTGGCGCGCCGGGCGGCCGAAACCAAGGTGGTCACGCAGATGGGCAACCAGCGCCACTCGGACGACGACGAGCGCCGGGCGGTGGAGTACATCCAGGGTGGTGCCATCGGCGACGTCACGGAAGTGCACGTCTGGACGGACCGCCCCTATGGGTACTGGCCGCAAGGGGTACCCAGGCCCGCGCCGCTGGCGGAGGGCGCGCAGCCTCGCTGGGACAACCGCGGCCTCGAGCAGCGGGTCGCGGCCGCGATGGCGGGCAGCCATCCCGTGCCCGGTACGCTCGCGTGGGATCTGTTCCTTGGCGTTGCGCCGGAGGTCCCGTATCACCCCGTCTACCATCCATTCAACTGGCGCGGCTGGGTGGACTGGGGCGTGGGCGCACTCGGGGACATGGGTGCTCACCTGATTGACTTCCCGATGTGGGCGCTGGACCTTGGGCTGCCGACCATCATCGAGA
>JALZOC010000258.1 GCA_030857365.1 Acidobacteriota bacterium | reverse complement strand
CCCGTCGTCAATCCTGACGCGCACGTCCGCGGCTTCGAGCGGATCGCTCGCGCCGATGGAGTGGAACAGCGGCGTGCGGGCGCGCGGCGCGGAGGGGACGTACCTGTCCAGATACTCCCCCTTGAACCGCGGACCGAGGTCGTGGGAGAGGTCGCGCGTCGCGAAGCGCGGCCCGTACGTGTCGTAACAGCTCAGCCCGAACGCCTTGCCATACGCGTCGTGGATTGCGGCGTCGAAGGCGCTGGCCACGACGAGCGTGCAGAGTTTCGGGATGGGCACCGGCAGCTGGCGAACGCGGGACAATTCGCCCGCGGCCCGCAGGTATTCGGGCTCGAGCGCACGGAAAAGGTCGATCGGATGCCCCTGCTCACGGCAGTCGGCGGTAGCGACGTGCAGGCGGCCGGCGAGTGCCCGCATGGCACCGAGTCCCGCGTCCTGCGGGACGGCCGGAAAGGCCCACGCGTTGCCCAGCGTCATCGACCCGAAGCCCCACGAGTCGACTCCGCCGCCGGTGCGTACGCGGCAGGTGACGTTCAGGAGCGTCACGTGGTCGACCGTCCGCCCGCCGAACTGATACGGCGCGCGGTACTGGTACTCCTCGAAGTCGTGGTTCACCTCGATGACCCTGACGTTCGTCGGCCGGTTCGTCCTGATTGCGGGCGCTCTGCGCGAGGCACAGCCCGCGGCCGCGAGAGCAGGAGCCGCCGCCATCGCCTTCAGGAGCGCGCGGCGGGAGAGTCCAGGTTCGGGTGGTCGGGTCAAGGCGCGGCATTATAACGTGCCGGACGGGTGGGGAGTGATTGTGCAGACCGGAGTGATGAGGATACGCTGGAGCCCGTAACCGGAGGTGTCATGCGTTCAACACGTTGGTTCGTGCTCCTGCTGTCCGTCGTGCTCGTGCCCTCGCTCGGGGCCCAGAACGCCACGAACCGGCCGCTCAGGATTATCGCCTTCGGGGCTCACCCCGATGATGCCGAGCTCAAGTTCGCCGGGACGGCGGCGCTCTTCGCCGCCCAGGGGCACAAGGTCAAGCTCGTCGCACTCACCAATGGCGACGTGGGGCATTTCTCGCAGGCCGGAGGGCCGCTCGCCCAGCGGCGCAAGGCGGAAGTGACCGCATGCCATGCGAGGCTGGGCGTGGAGACCGAGGTGCTCGACATCCACGACGGCGAGCTGATGCCGGATCTGGAAACGCGGAAGAAGGTCGCCAACCTGATTCGCGACTGGCAGGCCGACATCGTCCTCTCGCATCGGCCATGGGACTATCACCCGGACCACCGGGCCGTGGGCAAGCTGGCCGAAGATGCGGCGGTCGTCGTCGCGGCGCCGTACTTCCTGCCGTATACGAAGGCTACGCCGGGCAACCCGATTTTCCTGTTCTACTCCGACGGCTTCAAGAAGCCGTACCCCTTCGATCCCATTCTTGCCGTCGGCATCGACGAGGTCGCGCAGAAGAAATGGGATTGCATCGGCGACATGCCGTCGCAGTTCGCCGACGCGGACTCCTGGCAGGGGCGTTACGGCCGCAATGTGCCCCAGGACGAAGCGGGGCGCAAAGCGTTCATCATGGACTCCGTCAAGCAGCGCAATGCCGATGTCGCGGAGCAGTATCGGGGGCTGCTGGTGCAGCTGTACGGGGACCAGAAGGGGCGCGGCGTCAAGTACGCGGAGGTCTTCGAGCTGAATCAGTACGGACGACAGGCAACGGCCGACGAACTGAAAAAGCTGTTCCCGACCTTCCAGTAAATGGGGACACTCATCTTTACCGTAAGTCGTTGATCAGCGCCGCGGGCCCGTCGTTCCCCAGGTCGACCTTTAGAATCAGTGGCTTACCGTAAAGATGAGTGTCCCCATTGACGGATTGACATGCGTATTGCGCTCGCCCAGTTGAACCCGACGAGCGGCGATATCGAGGGCAACACCCGCAAGGTGCTCGAGGCAATCGAGGCCGCGGCACGTCAGGGGGCCGATCTCCTCGTCACTCCCGAGATGGCGCTGCCCGGGTACTGCATCGGAGACCTCATCGAGGACGCGGGATTTCTCGCCGCGAACGAACAGGCCATGCGGCGCGTCGCGAACGCGGCCCGCGGCGTGACCGCCGTGGTCGGCTTCATCGACGTGGACGCCGGGGCCCGGAACGACAGCGGCGGGATCCGGAAGTACAACGCGGCGGCGGTCGTCCGCGACGGCGCCGTCCTCCAGCGCGCCCGGAAGACGCTGCTCCCCAGCTATCGCTACTTCGACGACAAGCGGTATTTTTCAGAGGCGGAGGTGCGGGAGCCGGTCTCCGTTCCGGTCGGAGAGGGGCCGCCGGTTCAGCTCGGCGTCTCGATCTGCGAGGACCTCTGGGACGAGTACTACCAGATCAAACCGCTCGCGGAGCTCTCGGCGAAGGGCGCGGAGGTCCTCGTCAACATCAACGCATCGCCGTTCTGCCCGGGCAAGCGCCAGGCGCGCGACGCGGTGATCCGGGCGCACATCGGCCAGCTGGGCAAGCCGCTCGTGTACGTCAACACCGCCGGCGCGGCCGACAACGGCAAGAACATCATCCCCTTCGACGGCGAGAGCCTGGTCTACGACGCGGACGGACGGCTCATCGCCGTCGCGCGGCAGTTTGCCGAGGAGCTCATGGTGGTCGACCTTGACACGCGGGGGGGCGCGCCGCGGCCGGAAGTGACCCTGCCGCCTCTCGACCGGGATCGGGAGATGTACGACGCGCTCGTCATGGCGCTCCGCGATTACATGTGCAAGACCGGCTTCACCCACGCGACCGTGGCGGTCTCGGGCGGCATCGACTCTGCCCTGGCCCTCGCGATCGCGGTCGAGGCCCTTGGGGCCGGCAGGGTGGCCGCGTGCAATATGCCCTCGGAGTTCAACACCGGCGCCACGCGGTCCATCGCGCAGCGGCTCGCCGCGGCACTCGGAGTCGCCTACACCGTCATCCCCATCCAGGCACTCGACGAGTACGTCCGCGCCGTCTTCGAGGAACACGCGCATCCAATCCTCCAGGGCTTCACCCGCGAGAACCTCCACGCGCGCATCCGCGGACTGCTGATGATGACGGAGTCGAACGACACGGGTGCCCTGCTCATCTCGTGCGGCAACGAAACGGAAATCGCGCTTGGCTACGCCACACTGTACGGCGACATGTGCGGCGGGGTCTCCCTCATCGGCGACCTGTCGAAGCTCGACGTGTACCGGCTGGCGCGTTACGTCAACAGCCGGCACGGGGCGGAGCTCATCCCCGAAGAGACGTTCGCGCTGAAGCCCTCGGCCGAGCTGTCCGCCGGCCAGTTCGACCCTTTCGACTACGACGTCGTGTCCCCCATCGTGGGGGAGCTCGTCGAGCGGCGACGAAGCCCGGCCGAGCTCGTGCGGCTTTTCGAACGCCGCGAGCTCGATCCCGTGCGATTCGTTCCGGACGCGGACGGAAAGACGGTGTATGACAAGCACACGGCGGCCACGTTCCACGACGTGGTCTACGACGCCTATCGCCGCGTACGGCGGTCCGTCTACAAGCGGCTCCAGGGTCCGCCGATTGTCGTCGTGACGGAGCGCGCGTTCGGCTTCGACCTCCGGGAGACGATCATCAATGGGTGGGAAGGGTGATGGCGCCCGCCGCACCCAGGGTGGTCGTCGTGGATCTGCACAAGCACTACGGCAGCGTCGAGGCCGCGCGGGGCGTCAGTTTCGAGATTCAGGAGGGGGAGATCTTCGGGCTGCTCGGGCCCAACGGCGCCGGCAAGACGACCACGCTCGAGTGTGTCATCGGATTGCGCGAACCGGATTCCGGGGCGATCACCGTCTGCGGCATCGACGCGCGCCGTCGTCCGCAGGACGTCAAGCAGCGGATCGGCGCGGCGCTGCAGACCACTTCGCTTCAGGACAAGATCACACCACGCGAAGCCCTGAGACTCTTCGGCTCGTTCTACCGGCACACCGCCGCGGCGGAGGAGATGCTGGAGCGGTTTGCGCTCGGCCCGAAAGCGGACGCGCCGTTCGACAGCCTCTCGGGCGGGCAGCGCCAGCGCCTGGCGCTCGCGCTCGCCTTCGTCAACAAGCCGGAGCTCGTCTTCCTCGACGAACCCACCACGGGGCTCGATCCGCAGTCGCGCCGCGAGCTGCATGCCGAAGTCCTGCGGATGAAGCAGGATGGCCACACGCTGCTCCTCACGACGCATTACATCGAAGAAGCGGAACAGCTCTGCGATCGCATCGCCGTCATCCACCGGGGGCAGATCATCGCGACCGGCGCACCCCGCGAGCTCGTGGCGCAATCGACCGCGATGCAGACAGTGTCGATCGCGACCGTCCCGCCACTCGACGCCGTGGACCTCGCGGCGCTCCCGGGCGTGCAGGACCTCGCCTTCGACGGAAGCCGCGCCAGGTTCAGAACCGGCACCGTGAACAGCACCGTGGCCGGCCTCATGTCGCTCGTCGAGACTCGGGCCGTCTCGATTGCCGATCTCCAGGTGCGCAGGGCCACGCTCGAGGATGTGTTCATCGAGCTCACCGGCAGCAGCGGACCTCACTAGGCAGGGATCCGGACGGTCCATGGACGCTTTCCTTCAACAGACCGCCATCACGCTCCTGCTGCACTACCGCAACAGGATGGCGCTGTTGTACAGCTACCTGTTCCCGCTGATCTTCCTGCTCGCGTTCTACGTGCTCTACCGGCACGAGAGCGTGGTCCTGGCGCGGCACATGGGCGAGCTGCTGACGGTGGGGATTCTGGGCGGCGCCTGCTTCGGCCTGCCGACGACGATGGTGAGCGAGCGGGAGCGGGGGGTGTGGCGTCGCTACCGGCTCGCGCCGGTGCCGACCGCCGGACTCGTGAGCAGCACGGTCGTCGCCCGCTACGTGATCCTGTTGACGGCCGGCTCGCTGCAGCTCGCGGTGGCGCTCGCACTGGGGATGCCGCTGCCGCGCCACCCGGTTGCTCTCTGGGTGGCCTTCACGTTCGTGTCGTTCGCGTTCATCGGCCTGGGACTCGTCATGGCGATGATGGCGGACAACGTGCCAGCCGTACAGGCCCTGGGACAGTGCATCTTCCTGCCGATGCTGATTATCGGCGGCATCGCGGTTCCACTCGCGACGCTGCCCGACTGGGCGCAGCACGTGTCCGCGT
>JALZOC010000257.1 GCA_030857365.1 Acidobacteriota bacterium | reverse complement strand
ACCGAACGCCGGCGAGTCCAGCCCAAGGATCCCGATGGCCTTGTCACCGACGACGAGAGGGAGAACGAAGACCGAGCGAAGACCCGACGCCCGAACACGTTCCGGATCGAACCAGCGATGCTCGCTGGTGGCATCCGGCACGAACTCGATGCGCCGATGGGTGAAGACCAGCCCCGCGACTCCGCAGTCCGCAGGAATCTCGACATTCCCATACACGTCCGCACCGCGCCCGCGGAAGTGGCACGTCCGGAGCACGTTCGTGCTGGCGTCGTGCAGCATGATCCAGCTCGACGTTGCCCCGAATGCGCCCTCGACTCCGCTCAGCACCGCCTCGCACACGGCCTGTACGTCAAGGCTGGTCGTCAGCGTTCTGAGAGGGACGAGTAGATGCTCCTCAATCCCCGTCGACAACGGCCGTGCCGCAACGTCTCCGTAATTCCACGACCGGGGCTGGGAAGCGTCTCTCTGATCTGAGCTCATGTCAGCGTTGGCCTGTCCCGTGTCCGCGCGTTCGCACCTACTCGATCATATGATTTCACGTCCCTTCAACGCGACAGACCGGCGGAGCGATGGCGATGCCCGCCCATCGGCTCCGCACGAGCCGCGCAGCACGGCTCTGATTCCGCCGCTATCGAGCAGCGTCCGGCAGCGGGGCGGCGGGCGTCACCGGCGGTGTCTGCACGGCGAGTTTGTCCTTCAAGGCGGTCAGCAGCCGTGCATAGCGCGCATCGTCTGCCGCGAAGCGCTTGTTGTACTCATCCTCTGAAAGCTTGTTCGCCTTCCAGTCTCCATCGTACGAAATCTGATCGACACCGTTGGTATAGACGATGTCGAACGGCGAGTCGCGTTAGGCCGTCCGGCGGAGCCCGTCGGCCTGAAGGTCCATGACGAAGAAGCGTCCCTTCTGAGTGCCCGCACCCTGGATGTCCAGGTAGACATCCCGGTATTTCCCTTCCGCGATTCGATAGTCGAGAGCCGCCGGCTGTGGATGGGGTGCGCTCACGACCAGCAGCTGGGATCCCGGAATGTAGAGGGCGGCAATGAAATGATCCGGCTGGTCCGGGTGACGGGCCGCGACGGCATCCATCTTCTTCTGGTCGAGTAAGGCCCTGAGCGCGGACGCGACATCAGCCGACTGCGGCTCCTGGGCGGCGGCTGACGGCGGAACCGCGCCGGTCAACGTCAACGTGGCGGCGAGTGTCAGAACGACTCCGGCTCGGTGCATACATACCCCCCTCGGTTAACGGCCTGGGCCTCGACATCCCGGCCAGCCGGCAGCGGGGCCGACTGCCACGCCCACCCCCGCAGTGCACGCCAGGTCGGAGATTTCAGGCTCGATGCAAAGTAGCGCTCCTGCACACGCAGGACATTCTCGAGATACGCCGCACCTTCGCCGGCGTGAGCGGCCTCGAACCCGCGGTGGTAGGCGCGAATCGCGAGCGGCACGTCCCCCCGGGCTCTGTCCAGGTCGAGCCCGAACCACACGACGGCAGCACGGGTTGCGTGCCACGGGTTGAAGTAGTCGTCGTCGGTGAAGGAGAAATCCAGCACTCCCCGCTCCGCCATCCCGGCAAGCTCCCGGCGGCACCGATTAGAACATTGTCCGACGCCGATGTCACGGTTGCCCCACTCGTTCTCGAAGAATGCGCGATGCTCGAACCACGATTCGGCCATGACGATCGCGCTCGTCGACTCTGTCACAAGCCGCGGGTCGATGTTGAAGGCCATCCCCACGGCCTCCCGCTGCACCCAGTACTGGACCATCAGCGGAAACACCACCATGCGGATCGGCTGCGGCACGGCGTCCCATGCGTGCGCATCCATCAGCGCCCACACGGCAGAACCACCCAGCACCCGCACCTGGCGTTCGCGCATGCGAGCGAGCGCCGGCTCGCGCACCTCCGCCGGCAGGCGGTCCCAGTCCGAGAAGTGCATATTCCGCGTGAGGAACGGATCGCGGAGAAAGCGTTCCACCGTCGTCTCGATCGTCGTTCTCTGCCAGCCCACCGTGAGCGTCACGGACAACGGCCGGAGATCGAGCAACGAGGCATGGATCGGCAGCGGGGGCGGCGGCGCCGGAGCCTCTCCGCGCCACTGCCGCTCGTACGCCGGGAAAGCCGCCACGCCCGCCCCCGTTCCGATGCCCAGGGCGACGAGAAAGCCGGCGACCAGCCCCTTTACCCCCACCCAGAACATCGTTTGCGCCTCGAATCCGAAACGGGCCCGTGTTGGGCCGCACGACGGTCCCGGGAGCAACGGGCATGCCGCACGCACGTCGCCGCCAGCAGCACATCGGCAGCCACGTGGCATTCCCGAGTGAAGAATCTGAGGGCAGAGGTGAGTCGGCTGACGCGACTGGCGATATATCGTCAGTATGGCAGTATGCGGGGAGCGACGCTAGGTGAGGTACGGTTCTGCCGCCACGCCGTGCGGCCGGGTTTTCCGTGCGCGACCCGCCTCCCCCGCTCGCACGAGGGCAAACCGTGTGCTCGTGGGACCGACCACTTCGAAAACAGCCACCGACGCGAGCACCACCGTCGTCACGATGGATGCATATTCCGGATAATGGCGGGCCACGGCCAGTGTCAGCCCCACCGCCAGCCCCGCCTGTGCCAGCAGCGACAATCCGAGGAATCGTTGCACGACGATATCGAGGCCGAGACGCCAGGTTGCGAGTCTCGCGCCGGCGAGCTTGCCGGCGGCGCGCCCCGTTACATACACGAGCCCGAGCCAGCCCATCGAGGGCACAGTGGCCAGATCGAGCTCGGCGCCGGCGATGACGAAGAACATCGCATAGAACGGCGGATCCGTATTGGAGAGGGTCGCGAACAGATGGCGGCTCCGGTGGGCCAGGTTGACCATCGTCGCGCCAACCGCGAGGCTGGCCACCAGCGGAGAGAGATTCAACACGCGGGAAAGGCCAACCGACAGCAGGATGGAACCGGCGAGCAGGATGAGCATCTCGCCGCTCTCCGTCACGTGGGACGACCAGGTGGCCAGTAACACGCCGACGAGATATCCCAGAGCGGCCGATCCGGCCAGCTGCCACACGAACCAGAAGGTCGACCGGTACAACATGTCCCCCGTGGTCAGACCCGGCATGCCCGAATTGATGTCGATGATCGCGGTCACCAGACCGTAGGTCGTGATGCAGAGGAGATTGTTGACGGCGATGATCCCCAGGAGGTTGTCCGTGAGAGGACCGGCGCTGTCGCATTCGCGAACCACCATCAACGTGGATGCGGGCGCGGTGGCCATCGCGATCGTCCCGAGCAGCAGGGCTACCCGCCAGGACTGGCCGAGCCACAGTGCCCCTCCTGCGACGAGAAACGCCGCGAGCGCTGACTCGATCGCGGTGATGACGACCACCTGACGTCCGATCCGCCTGAACAGCGAGAACTCGAACACGGACCCGACAGAGAAGAGGATGAGCCCCAGCGCGACTTCACTGAGCACCGCGAGCGCCCCGAGGTTCTCCTCACTGAGCCACCCGAGAGCCGACGGTCCCAGGACGACACCCGCCAGCAGATAGCCCGTGACCTCCGGCACCCTCACCACTCTCACAAGGTGTCCGGCGAGCAGCGCAAGGAGCAGAATCAGGCCGATCGAGGTCAGTTCATTCACGCGTGTTGCCCTCTACCGCACAAGAATCCCGACGCGGCGCGGGCCGCGATCCACTTCGATGAACACCGGCAACGACCTGGGGTCGGTGAATACGCGCCGGACCTGGTTGAGGCTCCGCGGTGGCGCGTGACCGATCCTGACGAGACGATCCCCTGGTTCCACGCCCGAGAGGTCTGCTCGGCTGCCTGGGAGGACGGCCTCGATCCGGTAGCTCTCGGGCGTCGAGGCCAAAACAAGGCCGGCGCCCGCGGCTGCCGATGGGGGCTCGCCTGGGGTTACGGCGGCTGGCAGCGCGACAAGCAGGGTCTTTCCTCCCCTCACCACCGTCAGCTGCACGGCCTGGCCAGGCGAGGGGGCCGCAAGAGGGTGAACATCCTGCATCGTCTCGACTGGTAGTCGGTCGACCGACCGGATGATATCGCCCGGCATCAACTCCACCTGATCCGCCACAGTGCCTTTCCAGATCTCCCGGACGAGGACGCCGTCCGGGCTCTTGAAGTGGAGCTTCTCCTGCTCCGTCAGCGGTCCCAGCGCCAGGCCGTACAACGACAGCAGGCGCTGTGCAACGGTTTGCGCTCGGTCGAGAAGGGCCTGAACACCGGCCACGGAGATGGCGGCGAAGCGCGGGCCGCAGGGGAGAATCACCCCGAGCAGCCTGCCGTCGAGGTCGAACAGGCCCCCGCCGGCCATTGCGGTGGTGAAGGACAGGCTGGAAACCACCTCCTCCAGCTGCACGGCGCCGCACCGCACGGGCGCCGACTGGAGGAACGTGGTTGCGGCAAACGCCCGCTCCCGCTCCGTGCGCCACACGGCGACGAGCCAGTCTCCAGGTTCACCAGGGGACGGCGCGGGCTGCGCGGGGCTCGAGCCGGGCTGCCCCTCGGCCGACTTGATGACAGCCAGCGGCAGGTGCGGCCCGCCGACGACAACGCGCGCGGCAACCGGATTGGCCATCGACGCGACAGCTGGGACGACGGCGTCTGCCTGGAGCGGTGCCGTCACAATCAGTGACGCATCCCAGACCACGCCGCTCGCCCCGGCGCGGGGCACGTGCACCACGGAGGAGTCCACCTGGCCCGCCACGGATGCGAAATAACTGGTCGAGCTTTCGAGCGAGCGGCGTTCAGCGCGTCTCCCCAGTTGCGCCAGCTCGTTCTCGGAGGGGAGCGTTGGTGCGCTCTGGCTGAGCTCGCCTGGTCTGGCGCGCCACCCGACGACCAGAATCAGGCATGAGGCCAGCGTCAGGAGGATCACATACCTGTTGTTTCGCGGCTTGGACACGTCCACCGGCCAAGCATAGCGCGCCGTGGCCGGCTTCCCGCTCAAAGGCCGCCGAACACGGCGCTTCCCGCCCTGAAGAGGCGGCCTTCCGGCAGCCGACCACAGGCCGGATCCGTTCTTGATACGAGGACGAGCGCGGATGACCGGTAATGGCTGAAGAAGATCGTACGCGCGCGACGCTGGATCGCGAACGCTGGGAGTTGCTGGATCGTGTCGTCGATCTCCTGGA